>CAYJIL010000035.1:12354-22953 GCA_964370235.1 uncultured Rikenellaceae bacterium
GTTGCTCGGCTACTGTGCTATCTGCACTATGATCGTGCTCGTGGTCATGGTCGTGCTCATGGTCATGATCGTGATCGTGCTCATGGTCGTGACCCTCCTCCATAATTGCAATACCGTGTGCTCCATCCCTTTCGAGGAACTTCTCGACCCTAGCCTTTTGTCTAGCCTTGCGGCGTGTTGCACGCTCTACTCTTTTGCGCTGTCTTGGCGTAAGAATAGTTGTATCTGCCAAAATTTCGGGTGTAATTTCAACGGTATCTGCCAAAATCTCTTTGTGTGCAATGCTATCGCTTGCTATGAGGCTGGTGGCTACACTGTCGCTAGCTACAAGTGGCGTAGCTGCTAGGCTATCTGCCACAGCCATAGCCGTAGAGTCTTGCAAAACAGACAAAGAGTCGCTCTCTATCTTCTCGGCGGCTATATTTGCCGATGCATTTAGCGAATCTTGATTTATGAGCGAAAGTGCTGGAAACACAAGCAGTGTGTCGGCACGTGTATATAGCGTATCGCCCGTTTGGCTGTCATATGCTAGTGTCGAAGGGTCTTCGGTTAGAATAACTCTGCGCTCTTTGCCCCAATAGTGCCCTCTATCACCAAACGATATTACCCCTTGGGTTGTATCCAACATTTGTATATCGGTGAATAGCTCTGCTTCGCTCTTGGTGCTATAATATGTTAGTTTTTCTGACCAAAGCTCCTGATCTTTGGTTAGGATATATGAGTTCTTAGTAAAATTATAAATTTGTTTTACACGGTCATAATTACCCTCGTCGGCAGACAAAAATTCGCCTTGGTGGTTCCAAATATCGGTTGGCGAATAAAACGTAACTACTTGGCTATTCATGTCATATCCAATAGAATCTGTAGATATTACATAGTTAGAGTTGCGCATTGCAACACTTCCAATAAAGTCAACAGTTCTGCTTTGGCTATAATATACACCTTTGCTACTCTCCATAAGGTTATCGTGCTGTGTCATGGTACCCCCGCCCGAATATTGTCCCACCTTGGTTTGGGTGTTGAATGACATATTGCGGGTATATAGGGTTGCATCACCATCTACGGTCTTTATGATTGGTGCAAAAACCTGTGCTATGTTGCTCTGTCCATTGTAGGTTACCTTGTCGCCATATATGTATAGTGAGTCTTGGTTTATAACCACACGCCCCATACCATCCATCCTAGATTCAGAGTATCTATATGCCGAATCGCAGGTAATGATAGCGCCATTATGAAAGAAGACAACATCACCAATGAGTTTCATGATTGTTGAGTCACCATCCTTTATAACCTTCATCTTGCTACTTCTATAATCTACAATTGCCTTATCGCCCTCTTGTTGTTGGGCATAACTAACAAAGGCAACCAATATAGCTATTGCAAGAGCAAAGCGTTTTAATAGTTGTTGTTTCATTAAACAGTGTGTATATAGTTAAAAAATAACCAACCATATAAAAAAGGAATTTTTATCAGGCTCAAAAGAGCCCGATAAAATCCCAAATTCTTTATATGTATGTAGCCTTTACTTTACCCAAATTTTGTTTTTCATAGGCAAGTTACGATATGGCTCTTTAATGAATATATACATCTTTTGAACCTTCTCCTCTACCCATTTGTCAAATACTTCGGCCTTTTTTTGTCCCTCGACAAGCTGCTCTAGCATATCGTAGTCCTCTTTTAGTGTAGCTTTGTGTGCTGGAATAATCTCAACTAGCTTCACTATCTTTGCAACCTCAATGCGCTTGTCCATGTCCATATCTACGAAACTATTGCTAATCTCGCCCTCTTTTAGGTTTCTTAGCTTGTCATAAGTTGGACCTAGTTCCTCTTTAAAGAATGTCTTGCTCTTCATGCGAGGGCCGCCATAGTTCTCATACATTGCATTTACGGCAACACCACCCTCGTTCTTGCTATCCTTGTCGTCAGAAAACTCTAGTGCAGCTTTTTCGAATGTAAGATCGCCTGCTCTAATTACACCCACAACACTATCTAGTTGTGCTCGTGCGTTGTTTAGCTGCTCTTGGTCAAACTTTAGCTGAAGAAGAATGTGGCGACAGTGGTAGTTGTCACCATTTTTGCCAATTAGCTCAATGATGTGAAAACCAAACTCGGTCTCTACTACGTCGGAAATTTGACCCGGCTCTAGCTTTTCTAGTGCATCGGCAAATGGCCCTACGAATGCATCTTTGGGCTGTGGAGCCATCTCGCCACCTTTGATAGCTGACATTGGGTCATCTGAGTACATCGATGCAAGAGCACGAAAGCTCACCTCGCCATCGATGATACGCTTGCGAAAACCTAGAAGCTTCTCTTTTAGGTCTAGCCTAGCATCGTCTGTTAGCTGTGGTAGCTTTACGATGTTTGCAATAATGTACTGCTCCGGAATTTCGGGAATACTATCGGGGTTCATCTTCGAAACAAATCGCTTAACCTCGATAGGGGTGATTGTAATATCTTTTTGTGCTTGTTGCTGCATGCTTTGAGCCAAGTATTGCTCTGTTACTTTGCGGCGAAGTACAATATCTCTAATTGTAAATATTGGACGACTATATCGCTCCTCTACCGCCTGCACCGAACCATACTTCTCGACTAGTTTTGCAACCTCTGCCTCCGACATTCTTGCAATTTCGCTCTCCGATAGTGGTAGAGAGTCAATAGCTGCTTGTGCAGCCAAGAACTTTTGTACAAGTAGCCCCTCAAAGGCCTCTGCCGTAAGATCTCCTTTTGGGGTCATACCTTGGCTCTTGTAGCGATCTAGTAGGTTGTCTTTGCTCTCGTTAAGATCTGATAGTAGGATAATATTATTACCAACAACAGCTATCACCTCATCGGCAATGTAGCGGTTGGCAACACTATCTACCCCATGAGTAGTGCTGGCACTAGCTGCTGAATTGAGTGCTAGTAGCGAAAAGAATGTCAGAATTAATCGTCTCATTATTTAATATTATTTATGTCTCTATTTGCTTGGTTTGATACCATCGTCTCTAGCAGGCTATCACGAACCTCTATCTCCCCATCAATTGTTAACTGCTTGTGTATGCTATCGCCCATAAGAGCGATTCTTTCGTTTCGGCGCTTTATTATTATCTCTCGCCTTATCGAGCTTTCGACCATCTCTAGTGGTGCATAGTCGCCACTAGTGCGGTAATCTTCGATAGATAAAAGATAGCAAAAATCGGCATCCTCTACCCTATAGTAATTCTCTTTTTTTAAGAACTCATCCACCGCACGGCTTGTAAATGGCACTAGCTTAACCACATCGTTAAAGTCGTTCCAGCCTAGGGTCATATCTTCGTAGCGAAAGTTGTTTTTGTCTGCCAAATCTAGCAGGTCAAAAATCGCCTCTGGTTTTTTCGAAAGAAATATCTCTTCAATTTGGTCGATGTCTCGATAGTCGCCCGGAATAATCAATACCTTTGCCTTTACTATGGGGCTCGATATTCTAAATTTGGAGCGGTTATCGGCGTAGTGATCTAATATTTGGCTCATATCCACTACCGTATCTACCTGTGAGGAGATGTGATCCTCAAACTTATATATTAAAAGCGAGTTATAGTAGTTGTCGAGCAACTCTTTTATATCTGCCTCGTCTTTTTGAAATAACTCTTGTGCTTGCGAAATTTGTATCTGCCGCTCAACCCAGTTGTCGATGTGTGCCTTCAGCATAGCTACACTATCTTCGTGGCTCATGCCAGAGGTGAATATGCCCCCAATCTGATCCATGTAGAGACGCTCGCTACCCACTCGGGCTAGCAAATTGTCGCTCGAACGAAACGTCGGGAAGCTAAACTCTTTGCACGAGCTCGCTAAGGCTAGCAACGCTATATATCTAAATACAAACTTCATAAACCTATTTATCCTCTTGCTCTGGCTGCTCTTGTGTGTTGCTATCGCTCTCTATGGCAGCAAGCACACTCTCGGCCTCTTTTATTGCTCTTGCCTTGTCTTCGGCACGCTTTATCGTGTAAATGCGAATAGATGCCACAACTACTAACAGAGTTGATAGCCCAAAAATTGTGTAATATATCCAATCTATGCCAATAAACTCTCTAATTGGCTCGTGTTGGTTTCTTGTTGCACTAGGGGTAAACATATATATAACAACCGATGTAAGGTTATTGAGCATGTGTACCGAAACAACGCTCCATATCGAGCCACTAATATGAAATATATATCCTAACACTATACCCGAGAAAAACGCAGCAATCACCTGCACTACGTTTATGTGAATAACGCCAAATATTGCTGCACTAACTATAATTGCTACAAACGTACCATACTTTGCCCTGAGATCGCTCATTATTATTCCACGAAATAGCACTTCCTCTAGCAATGGTGCTGCAATAACAGTCAATAGTACTAACGACCACAGTGGCATATCCATAGCCTCTTGTAGTTGAGCATAGCTATCGGGGAACAGTGAAACAATAGGGTCTATCAAAACCCCAATTGCCATTAACAAAAGGTAGCCCCACAATATATAAAGCGCACTAGCTGGTGCAAATTGTTTGCGCAGATTGAGGCTATAA
The DNA here is from genome assembly GCA_964370235.1 of uncultured Rikenellaceae bacterium. Classification (GTDB taxonomy): domain Bacteria; phylum Bacteroidota; class Bacteroidia; order Bacteroidales; family Rikenellaceae; genus CAYJIL01. The sequence continues at coordinate 16,884 of CAYJIL010000035.1, forward strand.
CGGCTAGGGTCGCTCGATAATTTAATCCTTTTTTTGCGATATATAGCAGCAAATATGATAGTTAATGTAAATGGAATGACATATGAAATGATTGATAACCACTGTGGGCTGTCCTCTAGCACAGCCTGAGTGTTAGAGGCATTGCTTGTAACTAATGCTACAATAGCCCACAATACACCAACGATAGCTGTGGTAATAGTGAATACACCTATTATCACCAGCAGGTCTATTGCGGTTGGATAGTTTTTTATTTTCTTCATAATATCACTCCTAATATTAATAATCGACAAAAGTAATAATTTTAAATGGGATTTTGCGACTGTGTCAGTTAATTTTGTAATGATGACACCCAATATATGTGCTAAAATGACAAAATGTCACAAAATATTAAGTGGCATACTCTTTGAAAAGAGATTATAAGAGACGATTTAAATTTTAAACAATTATAATTTTCAAACATTATGCAAAGTGGCAAAATTGGGGTAACTACCGAGAACATCTTCCCCGTAATTAAGAAGTTCTTATATTCTGAGCACGACATCTTTATACGTGAGCTAGTATCAAACGCTGTGGATGCATCGCAAAAGCTAAAGGCGCTTGTATCGCTAGGTAAAGCTAATGTTGATATTTCGGACATGGCAATATCTGTAAGTTTTGATAGTGACAAAAAAACAGTCACTATATCGGACAAAGGTATTGGTATGAGCCAAGAGGAGGTCGAGAAGTATATTAACCAAATTGCGTTTTCGGGTGCCGAGGAGTTTTTGGAGAAGTACAAAGATCAAACAGGCATTATTGGCCACTTTGGTCTAGGTTTCTACTCTTCGTTTATGGTTGCAAAGCACGTAGATGTTATTACTAAATCATACAAAGAGGAGTGCCCTGCAATTAAGTGGAGCTGTGATGGTTCGCCAGAGTACACAATCGAGGAGACTACTCGCCAGAGCCATGGTACCGACATCATCCTTCACCTAGCAGACGATAGCCTAGAGTATGCCGACAAGAACAAGCTAAGCGAGCTACTTAACAAATATTGTCGTTTCTTGCCAGTTCCTATCATCATGGGCAAAAAGACCGAGTGGAAAGATGGGCAGAGCGTAGAGACCGATGAGGATAATGTGGTAAACGATACAAACCCTTTGTGGACTCGTACACCATCGGAGATTAAGCCCGAGGAGTATAAGGAGTTTTACCATAGCCTATACCCTATGGGCGAGGAACCTCTATTTAATATACACCTAAATGTTGACTATCCGTTCAACTTGACAGGTATTCTATATTTCCCCAAAATTAAGAGCAATATCGAGCTTGTGCGCAATAAAATTCAGCTATATTGCAACCAAGTGTTTGTGACAGATTCGGTAGAGGGCATTGTTCCAGAGTTTTTGACTCTGCTACATGGTGTTATCGACTCGCCAGATATTCCGCTTAATGTGTCTCGTAGCTACCTACAAGGCGACCCTAACGTAAAAAAGATTTCGTCACACATTACAAAAAAGGTATCTGATAGGCTATCAGAAATCTTTAATAAGGAGCGTAGCGAGTTTGAGGCTAAGTGGGACGACCTAAAGCTATTTATTCAGTATGGTATCATTACCGAAGAAAAATTTGCAGATCGTGCTAAGGACTTTGTTCTACTAAAGAACCTAGATGGCAAGTACTGCACAATTAGCGAGTATAAAGAGCTAATAGAGGCATCGCAGACCGACAAAAATGGCGACACAATTGTTCTTTACACAAACGATGAACACCGTCACGTTTCGTTTATCGAGAGTGCAAAGGCAAAGGGTTATGATGTGCTAGATATGGGTGGTCAGCTAGATACTCACTTTATTGGTTGGGCAGAGCAAAAGAACGAGAAGTTACGTTTTGTACGCATCGACTCAGATGTAATTGATCGCATCATCGATAAGGAGCAAAGCGATACTATCGCTCTTAGCACTTCGCAGCAAGAGATTCTTTCGCCAATTCTTTCGGCACAGCTACCAGCTATTGAGAATAGCAACTTTAATGTAGAGTTTGCGCCTATGAGCAGCCAAGAGGCTCCGGTGGTTGTAACTCAAAACGAGTTTATGCGTCGAATGAAAGATATGTCGGCTATGGGTGGTCAAATGTCATTCTATGGTCAAATGCCAGATAGCTATAATCTAACAGTAAATGGTAACCACCCAGTGGTACTGTCGCTACTTGAGGATGCACAAAAGAGCGTTGCAGACAAAATTTCGTCTGTTGATGCCGATATTACAAAGTGCAAGAGCGAGCAGGCTAACCTAGAGAAGATACTAGAGGGCAAGAATCACGATCAACTATCAAAAGAGGAGATCGAGAGCCGCACCGAGCTATCGGGCAAGCTAGAGTCTTTGCAAAACCAAAAGAGCGAGATCATCAAAAACGAGTGCGCCGACAACCTAACGGCTAAGCATATTGTCGATTTGGCTCTGCTTTCGAGCGGTTTGCTAAAGGGTAAAGATTTGTTAGACTTTATCAAGCGTAGCACAACTATGCTAGAAAACAAGTAATTCGAAACTAAAATGTGGGTAAAAGTGCGCTTTTACCCATGTTTTTTGAATAAAAAATGCTTGAGTGTTTGGTAGAGTAAAAAAATAGTAGTACTTTTGCCGGACATTTAATCAAAAAATAATAATTGGATGAGCTACATTAGCACAGAGAAAAAAGCAGAAATTTTCTCGACTTACGGAAAGTCTAATACCGACACAGGTTCTCCTGAGAGCCAAATTGCGTTATTTTCATACCGTATCAACCATCTTACTCAGCACCTTAAGCAGCACAAGCATGACTTCAACACTCAGCGCTCACTGCTAAAGCTTGTAGGTCGCAGAAGAAGACTTTTGAACTATCTTAAGGCAGTTGATATCGAGCGTTACAGAGCAACTATTAAGGCTCTTAACCTAAGAAAATAATATTAGGCTATTCCCTTTATGGGGAGCAACAAGGCGGATTGTTTTTTAACAGTCCGCTTTTTTTATTACTTTTGTGAGATATAATTATAAGATGGAATTCAAAATAGAAAACATAATCTCGGCACTGTCGATACCGAGTCTCAATCCAATGCAAGAGAGAGTGATGCAGGTTCCTGCTCAAAGCGACCTACGACTACTCTCACCCACGGGTTCGGGTAAGACATTAGCATATCTTTTGGCATCGTTACCTTTTGTAGAGCGTGGGGGGCAGCACCCTCGTGTAATTGTAATATCTCCAACTCGTGAGCTAGCACAGCAGAGCGAGAGCGTTTTTTCTCGTATGAAGAGTGGCGCAAAGAGCCTCTGTTGCTATGGAGGGCATCAGCTCTCAATCGAGCGACGCAGCCTGCTAGCGGGTTGTGATGTGGTGTTTGCTACACCGGGTAGGTTGCTCGATCATCTCGATAGCACCTACATAGACGGGCGTGGAGTTGTTGCTGTGGTGATAGATGAGTTTGATAAGCTGGTAGAGATGGGTTTTTCGGAAGAGGTAGCTACCATTATGGATCTTACGCCCAATTGCCAAAAGCGAATTTTGACTTCGGCTACCGATTCACAAGTGCCATCATATGTTGGGCTGCGCGAGAATCACACAACCATTAATATGTTAGATGAGAAGCGTCCCGACATCACGGTGCGCCGAATAATAACTACGGGTAATGACTTGGAGCATACGGCGTGGTTGCTTTCGCAACTAGAGGGTCGTAGTACTGTAATTTTCTGTAATTTTAGAGAAGATGTAGAGATGGTGGCTGACTATCTGAGCGACCACGACATTGTGTGTGACTATTTTCATGGAGGCATGGAGCAGCGCGATAGAGAGCGAGTGATTGCTAAATTCAGAAATGGATCTACCGATATTTTAATCTCTACCGATATTGCAGCACGTGGAATAGATGTGTTATCGGTTGATAATATTATACATTTTCATACTCCACAAAAAATAGATTCGCTCATCCACCGCAATGGCCGCACGGCTAGAGTTGGGGCAAAGGGTGCAGCATACATCATCGATAGTAGAGAGAACGAGCTACTAGATTCGATTGAGGTGATGGAGATTAGCCCAGTCGATATTAAAGTGTCGAAGCCTAATTTTGCTACTATATATATAGGTAAGGGCAAAAAAGACAAGATTAACAAGGTTGATATTGTTGGTTTCTTGTGCACCGAGGGCGCTATCCAAAAGAGCGATATAGGGCTAATTGAGGTAAAAGATTTTTATGCCTATGTAGCTGTAAAGCGTGAGCTTTCTAAAGAGCTAGTAAATACGATAAAGAGTCTAAAAATTAAAAAACAGAGGTGTAAAATCGAACTTTGTAAATAACATGGTTAAGAGATATTTTTTGAAATCTTTGGCAAAGGTGCTTGCCATTCCTGTGCTTGCTGCATTGGTATTTATGGTAATTTTGGTAGTGGCCGAATATAGACCCGACAGTGTTGAGCAGATATATAGCAACCCTTCGGCTCCTATGATAGCTAATAAAGAGTTAAAGGTGCTTTCGTGGAATATAGGCTATTGTGGCCTAGGTGACGACATGGACTTCTTTTATGATGGGGGTAACTCTATGCGCACATCTCAGCAGAGGACACAAGAGAACCTAGACAAGATAATTGAGTTTTTGAAGGAGCACAAAGATGCCGATTTTATTCTTTTGCAAGAGGTCGACATCGACAGCCATAGATCATATAATATCAACCAACTAGATGCAATTTCGGCTGCCCTGCCCCAGTTTAAGGCATACTTTGCCTATAACTATAACGCCATGTGGGTGCCTCTGCCGCTAACAAACCCTATGGGAAAGGTAGAGTCGGGTTTGGTACTACTCTCTCGCCACGAGCCAAAGAGTGTTGCTCGATTGCAGTATCCGGGGAGTTTTGCGTGGTATATTAGCCCTGCCAACCTAAAGCGATGTGCTATGGTGTCAGAATTTGGTGTTGGTGGCAAAAACTTAACGCTCATTAACACCCACAATTCGGCATTTGACGATGGGCAGATGCGTAAGGCAGAGTTGGCTGTTCTCGATTCGTTGGTAGTAGCACACTCTCCTGCCGTTATAGCGGGTGATTGGAACTCTACGCCGCTTGGCTATAAGCAGAGCCTAGCCGAAGCAAATAACGACTATTTTAGCCCTTTGGCTATTGATTCTACTACATTCTCTAGCAAGCACACCATTATGTTTGACCCTAGTGCCAAAACTGCACGCTATGGTTATGAGCCATACCTGCGAGGTCAAACTACCGAAACGCTGCTAGACTTTGCTCTAGTGAGTGAGGGGGTAAAGCCTATTGCGATTCAGTGTGTCGACTTATCCTATAAAAATAGCGACCACAACCCCATAATCTTTAAAATTGTGCTCGAATAATGGTGCTTGATTATTAATGACTTATAAAAAAATTTAACTAAAAGCACAAAAAAAGTATCAAATTATTTGCAAAGTAGGATCTCTTGCCTTATCTTTGCACCCGTTAACGAAACATTCCTCGTTAGCTCAGTTGGTTAGAGCACCTGACTGTTAATCAGGGGGTCCTAGGTTCAAGTCCTAGACGAGGAGCAAAAAGGTTGTCCATTTGGGCAACCTTTTTTTGTCTCGATGCCCTACTCTTCGTTCCTCTTTAAATGTTGCTTTAGCGTAAAGCTAGGCAAAAAGCACAGGCAGTAATATAGCAAATAGAAGTATTGTTATTTGGTAAAGAAATCAAGACCCAGCGTACTCTTTATATTTTACGCTAGAATTTAAAATAGTGGGCTAAAAAAGTAGTTTATTGGTTTTTTACATAGCACGGCTTATTACCTACCCAAAACCCAATCAAAATTTAATATAACCACTTATTATGAATCAAAATAAGCGTACAAAAAGCCTAGTAATGGTAACAATTGCTGCTCTAATTTGGGGCATGTCTTTTGTGTGGACAAAACAGCTCGTTGCATTAGGCGATTCTACGGTGGTAATTACCATTAGAATGGGTATTGCCTCGCTACTACTTATTGGCTTTGGTATTGCGGCTAAAAAGATAGATAAAATAAAGCCTAAAGACTATATAGAACTGCTACTACTTGCCACCATTCAGCCGTTCCTATATTTCTTATT
>CAYJIL010000036.1:0-22682 GCA_964370235.1 uncultured Rikenellaceae bacterium
AATCTCAAAATCTGAAAAATAACAAAAAATCAGCTATTTTTTACCACATTACCTTCCAAAAATAGGGATTTGTGTGACATGCACTACAAATCCCTATTCAAAAGGTTATATCTTGAGCTATCTTCTAGCTATTGAGTTCTATTTCTTTTCGGGCTCAACTACGTTATCGGGAGCAAAGTGAATACCCTTGCTCTTCCAACGCTCCTGAAGCTCGGGTAGTGCCTCACGAAAACGCTCGTAGTTCTTGCGGTCAAGCTCGCTCCAACCCACCTCGGCATAAGCTGCAATGCGTGGGAATACCATAAAGTGCATCTCGCCTCTAGTTGGAATCCACTCGCTCCACATTTGGCAACCACTACCAATTACATTGTCGTGGTACTCCTCTGGCAAACCCTCTGGAATTGGGTTAAAGGCATATGCTCGTGATAGAGGAATTTGCTGATAGTTGTAATCTAGGTAGGTGTCAAAGTGATTTGAGTTTACTAGAGTAAAGTTATTCTCGGCAGCCTCTTTAGCAATATTTAGATCACCCTTCCAAAAGTGTATAACACTGTTTGGTGCAAGATCCAACTTATCATCAGATGGTTTAGTATCTACCTGATATTCGTGTAGGTTATGCCCAAGAATCTCGTTCCAACCCATCATACGGCGACCTTTACTTTCGATATATTGCGATATTTTGTTTGTAAAGTCAACTTGCAGATGTGCATATGATTTGATGTCATTATCTTTCATATATTTTTGGATGGCTGGTGAGTTCTCCCAGTGTGTGTAGCGCACTTCGTCACCACCAATGTGTATTACCTTTGATGGGAATAGCTCCATTACCTCGTCTAGTACGTCGGTCAAAAAGTCAAAAACCTTTGGATCCGAAACATCATACACATCGGCACTCACACCAAAAGTTACAGGCACGTCGATAGGTTTTTTAACAGTTCCTAGCCATGGGTAAGCTGCAATAGCTGCGCAAGAGTGACCCGGCATTTCGATTTCGGGTATGATAGTAATGTGGCGATCTGCCGCATACTGCACAATCTCTTTAATTTGCTCTTGTGTGTAGAAACCCTCGTGTGGCTCGCCAGACTGCATAGGGCTCTGCCATTTTAGTGGGCCCACTTGTGTGCTTGTGCGCTTTGCACCCACCTCGGTTAGCAGAGGATATTTCTTTATCTCGACTCTCCAGCCTTGGTCATCTATCAAGTGCCAGTGAAACACGTTCATCTTAAGGTGTGCCATTTCGTCTAGCATCATCTTCACTTCGTCCATGCCTTTAAAATGACGTGCCTCGTCTAGCATCCAAGCTCTCCACTCAAATCGAGGTTGATCTTCAATCTCGACTTGTTGTGCGCTCATATCGCCCGACTCCTTAAAGTCGATTAGCTGTATAAGGCTCTGCACACCATAAAACCATCCAGTATTCGATGAGGCTGCAATCTTTACGCCATCGCCATCGATGCTTAGCTCGTATGCCTCAGAGGGTAACGATTTTTTCTCGATGAACATAACTTCGGCTTTGCCATTAACAAGGCTAGCTTGCTCGCCATAGCTTTTGGCTAGCTCCTGGGCAAGATATGTTGCAGTTGATTTACTTTTGCTGTCAGAGGCAATCTCGATAGATTTGCCAAAATCGAACGTCCCGCTCTTTTGCTCTAGCTTTGCAGGATATGGGATTATGTTAGTGGCCATAAGGGCTGGGCTTGCTGCTAGCATTAGCGCAAGAGCCAAGATTTTTTTTCTATTCATATTGTTAGTTTAGTTAGGTCGATTACAAATATATGAAAATAATTGCATATAGCAAGCCGTAATTTATAGTCATAATTAAAATCGAAGGCTCAATTAAGCCAAAAAGTGCAGCGGTTGGGCAATTTTTTTTGTAGCTCCCATTTTTATATTATCTTTACCCCAATACCCCCAAGGGTATTATAACCTAAACAGTAATAGTATGAGAATTTTAATAATAGGAGGCACCGGTAGACTAGGGCAAATGCTACGTGCACGATTGGCTGGATATGAAGTTACTACACTATCTAGGCGCGAGATTGGTAATATCGATTCGCACATTAGTGCCGATGTGCTCACTTTTGAGGATTACACGGGCTACGATGTGGTTGTGAATTGTGCAGCAATGAAAGATGTTGCCAAATGCCAAGAGCAGGTTGAGGAGTGTGTTCAAATAAACTTTATGGGAGTGATGGCTTCGCTAAAGGCTGCTCAAAAATGTGGTGTAGGGCGATATATATACATCTCTACCGATATGGCTGCCGATGTCGAAAGCGTGTATGGTGCTTCAAAAATGCTTGCCGATCAGCTAGTAGTGAATAGTGCACAAGATGGGCAAATGCAAACAGCAGTTATTAGGCTAGGTAATATAATAGCACGCGAGGGGTCTATATTTACGATCCTAGCTAGCAAAGGCAAAGAGCTAGGTTATATTCCCATTACAGACAGCGCAATGACCCGTTTTTTGATGAGGGATAGCGAGTGTGCCGATTTTGTAATAGATGCTATTTTGCGCCCCAATGTTTGTGGCGAAATTTATGCACCACGCTGCAAGGCATATCGCATTGGCGATGTGGCAGCGGCTGTTGCTCCACAGCTAGAGCAGCGCATAGTTGGTTTGCGAGCTGGCGATGCGTTGTCGGTAACTATGGTTGCACAGCGCGAAGTATCTCGCACACAAATTGTGGGTGACTGCTACGTAATACATCCACAGTGGGCAGGGCGTAACTTTGGCGATGTTAAAGCCCCAGTAAACTCTGCAAACAACTTCTCGTATGCAACAATCGAGGAGCTAACAAAGTTATATAATACATTGATATAAAAATAAAATGAGGCAAATAGTTCCAATAATCTTTTTTACAGTCGTAGGACTTGCAGTTTACTACCTTTCTCGTCGTATTGCATGGGCTTTTAAGCTAAGCCCAAAGCTAACATTTGCAGTTGTGGCAGCTATTGTTACGCTGGTAATGGTTACCATGTCGGTAATTATGCGATCTAATTCAACAAGCACACTCAGCCATATATTGTTTAGCTTTTCGGCAATATCGCTAGGTGTATTCGCTTTGACGATAGGTATATTTTTGGTGGTAGATGCAGTACAGCTATTTGCTAAATTTAAATCTCGCAACTTTGGTTATATTGCTGTTGGCCTTTCGGTTTTGGCAAGTGTATATGCTTTGTGGAATGCACAAAACACAAAGTTGTACAACATAGATATAAAGCTCCCAAACCTAGTGCAACCACTTAGAATAGCACAATTTTCGGACATTCACATTGGTCACTTTTGGGGCAAGCGAACAGTCGATAAACTGGTGCGCTTGGTCGAGCACGAAAATCTTGATGCCATAGTAATTACGGGCGATATGTTCGATGGTAGGGTAAGGTTAAACGAAGATGCAATTGAGCCGCTAAAGCGTTTGAGTGCACCCATATATTTTGTAGAGGGTAACCACGATGGTGCTTCGGGTGCCGAGGATATAAAAAGTTTGCTTAGACGCAACGGAATAACCGTTTTGCAAGATAGTATTGCTAATGTTAAAGACTTGCAAATAGTAGGTCTAAAGTATATGCTGGCCGATATGCACACCGCAAACTCGATGCATATCCCCCACAACAAAGGCACAATGCAGAGTGTTCTTCCAACGCTCGACATAGATTCAACACGTGCATCTATTCTCTTGCACCACAACCCAGTAGGTTTGCAGTATGCTGCCAAAGAGGGCATTGGGCTATATTTGGCAGGACACACACACGCAGGACAAATGTTCCCCTCGACAATACTTGCTCATTTTTTGTTTGAGTATAACAAGGGTCTATATCGCTTTAACGATTCAACCCAAATTTATGTATCGCAGGGTAGCGGAACTTTTGGCCCTCCAATGCGATTGGGTACACATAGCGAGGTTACAATTTTTAACTTTACAAAGCAATAAATAGCCATAATATGGTATGTTAATTAACATTTTTTTGGCATACCTTTGTGGCGTATTATTATGATGAATCTACCAATAAGCATTAAAGATAGGTTGCTATCTTCGGTTTTGCTACTAGCAATATTAACACTGCTAGTTGGTAGATCTGTGCATGTTTTTACGCACGATAACACAACAGAACACTCCTTGCATAGTTGCTGCACATCTGAGCAGCACGATGAGCAATCTGGCGAGCCTGCCTCACAAAACAAAACAAGCGAACATAGCTGCCCAATATGCGACTATGTAGTTTCTAAGTTTGTTGTAAGCAATTTTACATTTCTCGACTTTTATACACAAATGCTATCGCCCATCTTTGTGGGCTATATGAATAGCGAATATAATATTTCTATGGCTGTGGGCAATTCTCGTGCCCCGCCCTATGCTATCTCTTAGCTTGTAATGCCTTAGTCTAGTGATCTTTTATGGGCATTAATTTTTTGTGTTTGGGGCTTATGCTCTAGACATTCATCTACACATACATATACAAAAATGAGATTTACAATTATTGGGTGCTTGCTATTGCTGGCTCCTGTTGCGATTGTGGCTCAAACTCATGATTCTATCTCTAACATATCTGTAAACGAGGTGGTGGTAACTGCTAATGCACAAACTCGCCAAAAACGAGAGAGTGCACTGCCTATCGAGAGTGTCGATTTGCAAAAGTATCAATCGCTATTTACGGGTAATTTAATGGGTAGTTTGGACGCCATTGCAGGTGTTCAATCAATGAGTGTGGGTTCTGGCTTTTCTAAACCTATGATTAGAGGCATGGGTTTCAATCGAGTGAGCGTTGTTGAGAATGGCGTAAAGCAAGAGGGGCAACAGTGGGGTGCCGATCATGGTTTAGAGATTGACGCATTTAATGTCGAACGAGTGAATATACGCAAGGGCCCCTCTTCGCTACTCTTTGGTGGCGATGCAATGGGAGGAGTGGTAGAGATACTTGCACCTACGCCCTTTGTGGGTGATGGTGTAAAGGGTTCGGTCGACCTTTTAACACGCAGCGTGAATGGTTTGGCAGGTGCTTCGCTAATGCTATCGGCTAAACGAGGCAGATGGTTTGCCAAGGCTCGTTATTCGGAGCAGCATTTTGGCGACTTTAAAGTGCCAACCGATACGGTTGTTTACTTAACCCAAAAGCTACCACTAAGCTCGGGCAGGCTCAATAATACAGCAGGCCGAGAGCGAGGAGCAAATCTGTTTTTGCGCTATGGTGCTTCTAGGTTTTCTACAGCCCTATCGCTGAGCAACTCCTACCAAAAGGTGGGATTTTTTGCCGCCGCTCATGGTGTGCCCGACCCCTCAAAGCTAGAGGACGATGGCGATAGTCGTGACATCGACTTGCCATACAGCTTTGTAAATCACTTTAAGGCGATTTTAACCACAAAATATTTTTGGGATAGAGTATCGCTAACGTGGGATTTGGGCTACCAAAACAACCATCGTGAAGAGTGGAGTGCTTTTCATTCGCACTATGGCACACAAACACCACCTACTATCGACCCCGATAGAGAGCTTGCATTCTATCTCGATACATATAGTTCGACACTAAGAACCACCTTTAACCACTCCTCTAGTTTAGAGAGTTCGGTGAGTTGGGATGTTCAGTATCAAGATAATAGTATCGATGGCTATTCGTTTTTATTACCTGCCTATGAGCGTTTAACTTCGGGTTTGGCGTGGGTGAGTAGCTATCGTCCTAGCTCTAGTTTTTTGTTAACGGCAGGTGTGCGCTACGATGTTGGAACAATAAATAGTAGCGAATATATAGACGAGCATCTGGCTACCTATCTGCAACAAATGGGGTATGACGAAAGCCAAGTCAACGAGTACAAGGTGCGAAGTTATGCACTCGATCGTACATTTGGCGACTATTCTCTTTCGTTAGGGGCGGTGTGGCAGCTCGATGAGAGCTCGCAGCTTAGGGCTAATCTAGGGCGTAGTTATAGGCTACCATCGGTTAATGAACTTGCGGCCAATGGTGTGCATCATGGCTCGTTTAGGCACGAGCAAGGCGACCCAACTCTGTCTTCGGAACGAGGGTGGCAGCTCGATGTGGCGTATGATTATGTACATCCCAAGTTTTCGTTATCGCTTTCGCCATTTGCTAGCCTATATGAGAGTTATATATACCTATCGCCATCGGGCAAGTGGTCACCGCTACCTCATGCAGGGCAAATATACAACTATCAGCAGAGTCAAGCACTCTTTGCGGGTGCCGAGTTAACAGCCACGGTTCCCCTAGGGTGGAATATGCGCTATGAGCTAGGAGCCGAATATATTTATACCTATAACATAGACCAAGCTACTGCACTACCATTCTCGCCTCCTGCCTCTTTGCGCTCCCAACTATGGTGGAGCAAGGGCATTTGGGCATTCTCGGTAAATTGGGATGCTATTGCCTCACAAAATAGGGTAGCTCAGGGCGAAGACCCCACACCCGGTGCACAGCTTTTTGGCCTATCGGCACAAATCGATTTACCATCGATAAGTAAAGGAGCACAGCTAGGTGTGAGTGTCGATAATATTTTTAATACCAAATACCTAAATCATCTGAGCTTTTATCGCCAGATCGAAGTTCCCGAAATGGGACGTAACATTCAAATATCACTAAAAATACCTTTTAATTTAATACACAATGAGTAAAAAAGTAATTCTAGCAGCCATGGTGGTTGCAACAACATTTGTGGCTTGTGACAAAGAGAACGAATCTGATACAACAAAACCTGTAATCGTGCTTGAGTCACCTGCCCAAGGTGCTACGCTCAAAGCAGGCGATGCTAGCGGTATTCACCTAGACATGGAGCTAAGTGACGATGTTGCGCTAGGTTCATACAAGATTGATATTCATAATGCCGATGATGACCATAGCCATGCTAGCCTATCGCTAAAGAGTACAGAGTCATTTGCCTTTAACAAGAGCTGGGACGATATTGCAGGGCAAAAAAATGCACATGTACACCAGCACGAAATTGTGATTCCAGCCGATGCCAAGCATGGTAAATATCACATGATTGTATATTGCACAGACCAAGCTCGCAACGAGTCATACGTGGTGAGAGAGATATACATCTCAGACCACTCAGACACTACACATCACTAGTTTAGTTGTAGTAAATATGGTGTTTCGATTTAGTTCGAGACACCATATTTGTTATATAGCTCTTTTTATCTCTTATGGTATAGTCGTATATTAATTATTTAGTAGTTTGGTTAATATTGTGATTCTGTTAATAATGATGTGTGCTAGATTGAAAATATAAATTAATTTTTATAACTTAGCAGTCTCGATTAAACAGATGAAGCAGTTTGCTTTACTGACATACTACAACTCAAACACTATTAATTATGATTAAACATTTCTTTACTTTTTTGGTGGCAATATTTGTGTCACTTAATTTGATAGGGCAGCCCATCGAGTTTTCGACAGCTGGGTTCTTTGCACTAGAGGGGTCGCCTCGTAGTGTCGAGAGCATGAACCCTGCATGGCGTTTCTACAAAGGTAGTGCTGATGGTGCATACCAAACATCGTTTGACGATTCGCAGTGGCAAGTAGTTTCGCTACCTCACGGGCTAGAGGATTTACCACAAGAGGCAAGTGGTGGCAAAAATTACAGGGGCGAGGCGTGGTATCGCAAACATTTTAGTATCGATGCTAATGAGTATGCAGGCAAGAGAATTGTTCTATACTTTGAGGCCGTTATGGGTAAATCTAAGGTTTGGCTAAATGGCGAGCTTGTTGGCGAGCACTATGGTGGCTACTTGCCAATCCCAATTGATATAACAGACAAAATCGAGCTAGGGCAAGAGAATGTGCTAGCCGTTTTGACAGACAATAGCGACGACCCAATCTATCCTCCGGGCAAACCACAAGGAACACTCGACTTTTGTTACTTTGGCGGTATTTATCGTGACGTGTGGTTGATTTCAACCTCGCAACTTCACATTACCGATGCTAATATGTCGGGACGTGTTGCAGGTGGTGGTCTATTGGTGCATTACACCAATGTGAGCGCAAACCAAGCAACAGTTAACCTAGAGCTGGAACTTGCAAATACAACGACCAAAAACAGCTCGGGTGTTGTAGAGTTTGAGTTAGAAGATGGCATTTCAAAGAGTGTTAAATACTCTGTAAAGAGTGGCCAAAGCAAAACACTTTTAACATCTATTACTGTTGACAATCCAAAGCTATGGTCGCCCGAAAACCCACATCAGTATGATATGAAGATATGGGTAAAAGACAACAAAGGCACTATTGTTGATGGTTACCGCAAAAAGATAGGTGTACGTTCAATTGTGATGGATCATTACAAAGGCGTTATACTAAATGGAGAGGTTTTCCCTCGCAAGCTAATTGGTGCTAATCGCCACCAAGACTTTGCCATTGTTGGTAATGCACTATCTAATAATCTACACTGGCGTGATGCCCAAAAGCTAAAAGATGCAGGTATGGAGATTATCCGTAATGCTCACTACCCACAAGATCCTGCCTTTATGGATGCTTGTGATGCACTAGGGCTTTTTGTAATTGTAAATACTCCGGGTTGGCAATTCTGGAACGATGAACCAATCTTTCAGGAGAGAGTTTATGACGATATTCGTCAAATGGTGCGCCGTGATAGGAACTACTCTTCGGTTATAATGTGGGAACCTATCCTTAACGAGACATGGTACCCCGACGAATTTTCGAGCCAAGTGCACGATATTGTTAAACAAGAATCTCCATACAGCCCCAACTACACTGCTTCGGATGCCGAGGCACGTGGTAGCGAATTTTTGGATATATCGTTCACACACCCATTAACTTCTAACGGAATTGATTCGGCTCACTTCGAACTAGAGAGCGACCGTGTGTACTTTACACGTGAGTTTGGTGACAATGTCGACGATTGGAATTCTCACAACTCACCATCTCGTGTAGCAAGAGAGTGGGGCGAAGTGCCACAGCTGATTCAAGCCAAGGGCTATGGTAACCCCGACTACCAATATACATCGATTGACGAGTTATATCGCACAAAGCCATACCACATTGGTGGTACGCTATGGCATAGCTTTGACCACCAACGAGGCTACCACCCCGACCCATTCTATGGTGGTATTATGACAGCGTTCCGTCGTCCAAAATATTCATACTATATGTTCCAATCACAAGCTCTGTGGAAAGAACCTATGGTGTATATTGCAAATATTATGTCGCCATTCTCGCCTGGCGATGTTACAGTATATAGCAACTGTGACCAAGTGCGTTTATATACTCGCCATGGCGACACACTTCGTACATATAATCGAGAAAAGCGTGAAAACCTACTCGATGGTAATGGTATGCCATCGCCAATTATCACGTTTAAAGATGCATTTAGTGT
Organism: uncultured Rikenellaceae bacterium; assembly: GCA_964370235.1. Lineage (GTDB taxonomy): Bacteria > Bacteroidota > Bacteroidia > Bacteroidales > Rikenellaceae > CAYJIL01. The sequence continues at coordinate 9,338 of CAYJIL010000036.1, forward strand.
AATGTCCGACAAGAGGTTAACTCGCCAGCGTAAACATAGCGAGAGTTATTTGCTAGCCGAGGGTTATATTGATGGTAAGCTAGTTGCAACACACAAAGTTATGCCTACACGTAGGCCTTCAAAGATAAATGTGTTGGTAGATACCCTATCGGCTGCACCAGTGGCAGATGGCGGCGACTTGCTTGTGGTCGTTGCTCAGATAACCGATGCGGCAGGTAATGTTAAGCGTTTGAATAATGAGTGGATAAAATTCGCAGTAGAAGGAGAGGCTAGCTTAGTTGGCGATAGTAGTATTGGTGCCAACCCAACCCCAGTGCTTTGGGGCGAGGCTTGTGCTATTATTCGCACCACCACAACTTCGGGCAAAGTAAAGGTAAAGGCTAGTGTCCTACTTGCTGGTGACCACACGCCACTAGAGGGCGAAGTTGTGTTTACAACACTAGAGCCTAGCCACAAGATGATATACTCAAAAAGCGAGTATGCAAAGAGTAGTGTTAACACGGTAGCTCCCAATTCGGGTGGTAAAATCTCACAGAGCGAGCGTGCAAAATTACAAGACGCACTTCGTGAAGTAGAGCAGCAGCAAGAAGAGTTTGGCGAGAGTCGCTAAAGCTAGCGTAATAAATCACAAAAAGGGTGTTTCGAATTCGAAACACCCTTTTTGTGATTTATTACTTGATAAGTTTAAACTTTATATCTTAAATCAATCAAGTAAAGATGTGAGAAAAATAGTAATGCATAAGACGACAGAAATACGCTAGAGAAAATTTTTTACAACCATTAATGATAACTGTAATAACACCAAGCCTTGGTAACCTATTTAATAACAACTTGCTGCATAGGTTATTGATAGTAGGCTGCGCTATTTAACGAACAACCAAGATAATTTCATTACATTTGTGATAACTAAATTAATTTTATATATCATGAATACAATTAATCAGTTACTTAGAGAAGTTTCATTTGAAATAGAAATAAACAATAAAATTATTGCAGAACAACGATGTAGAGGAGAGCATTTTAGTATTTTTGAGACACTGGGTGTATGGTCAGACGAAATGAAACACTCAGCTGTATTGGCTCAATTTCTCAACCCCAAAGCGAATCACGGTATGGGAGATGCTTTCTTACGATGTTTTCTTGATCATGTAGGGATCTCAAATTTGAATCTCAATACAGCACATTGTATCGTTGCTATTGAGCAAGCCTTTGATAATGGAAGATTGGATATTGTCATAACAGATGAAGCGAAAGCAGTTATTATTGAGAATAAGATATACGCTGGCGACCAAAATGCGCAATTGATTCGATACAATGAATATGCTAAAGATAATTATAAAGATGGTTATCGTATCGTATATTTAACTCTGGATGGTCACGAAGCTACAAACGGATCGGTAGGAGAGGGAAACGATAGAGTTAAATATTTCTCAATTTCATATAGAGATACAATCCTTAAATGGCTCTCAAGATGCACAGAGTTGGCTTTTAGGGCACCACTTGTCAGAGAGACTCTTATACAATATCATAACCTAATTAAGAAACTTACAAATACAGATGTAGAGAGCGAAATCAAAGATAAAATTATAGATCTTATGACAACGAGTGATATGTATGTAGCTGCTGTCGAGATCTCGGATAATGTTAAGAAGATTAAAGAAGAGATATGTAAGCAAGGTTCCGATGCTGAATTATCGGAAGAGCTGAGTTTATATAACAACGAGGAGTCAAGGAAGATTGAAGCTCTACTTTACGAAGTCAAGGATAGGATATTGAAGGAGTATTTCGAAATTTATTTGTCGGAGATGTTAAAAGAGATGAATTGTTCGCTTGTAAAATTTGGTGACAATAACCATTTAACGACACCTTGGTGGGGATTTGTTATCGAACCATGTGAATGGAAAAACTTTAGGATTCATTTTGAATTTGGTACAAAAGGGGCAAAGAATCTATACTACGGTATATTATCAAAAAATATTGAAAATAGAAATGAATCTATTATAGTGGCCCTTCATCAAATGAAATCTCTAAACCCTAATGAGTATTGGCACTTTAGAAAGAATATGTTGAAATTTAGAAATTGGAGTAACAAAGATTATGAGTTAATGTACACACGCAACTCATCATTATATACTGAAATTAGTAATTGTGTTAAAACATTGCTCGATAAAACTAAATCTTTACAAATGTAAGGTGTATTGGTTGCATGCTTTATAAACTATTTACAGTTAGTTTGGTGGTAAGAAGCTGAATATGATGGAAATACTAATCTAGTATAAGATATGTGATAAATTTTGAGATGTCTAAAACAAAAATTAAGAGGAAATAGCTTTGTGTTTTACTAAGCTATTTCCTCTTAATTTTTAATGTGCCCAACTTTTGTGATAGTACAAATCAATATACCCTACTTGTTTGGTTTATAAAGGCGAGGCGATTACCATTTTTGGTAGTGAACATTTTCCATTTTTGTTTTGTCTTTGCCTGCACCATCCTTTGCAGGGTAGCCAATAGGTATAACCGCTAGCGATTTAATATTCTCGGGTAGCTCTAGCATTTGTGCAATTGGCTCCATGCGCTCGGGGTATGGGTATGTGGCAGTCCACACTGCACCAAGCCCAAGGGCGTGTGCTGCAAGCAGTAGGTTTTGGGTTGCAGCCGAACAGTCTACTTCCCAGTACTTAATTTCGCTATCATACACCGAAATATCGCCACACACAACAATTGCAGAGGGTGCATGGTTTAGCATTTTGGCAAAAGGTAGTACCTCGGCCATTGCGTTTAGTGTCTGACGCTCGGTAACAATAACAAACCTCCATGGTTGTAGGTTTTTGCCCGAAGGTGCAGCCATTGCAGCCTTTGTTAGTAGCTCAAGACTAGCCATTTCGACAGGCTTATCGCTATATTTTCTAACGCTTCTACGGTCGAAAATGCCTTTTAGAAGCTCGTTTTGTTGTATGTTTTCCATTGTTTAACTCGTTTTTATTTTCAATAAACGCAAATATAGTAATTTTGTTTTAATACCCCAGCAGGCTATCCAATCTTGTGCCTAGCTCCTCGATGGAGCTAACAATATTGCCTTTGTTAATTTGGGCGAGCTCTGAGCTTAAACTATCGTCGGCCCAAGTTGCCGAAAGGCACTTGACTCCCACCTTATTACACTGTATTACATCGGATACTACATCGCCAATATATACAGCCTCGTTTGTGGCTAGCGAGTATTTGGCAAGCAAACTTTCTATGGCTTCGGCTTTGCGATTATATAGTGGCGAACCAGTTTCTACGGCATCGAATAGCTCGCTAATGCCATACTTTTGGAGCGATATATCGCAGCTCACGCTACCTTTGCCCGTAACTAATGCAACCAAGCAACCTCGCTTTTTTAGCGATTCTATTAACTCGATTGCGCCCACAAATGGCACTGGGCACATGTCGTGTAGCTGCTCATATAGCAAATAATAATCATCTAATGCCTTTTGCCAACTGCTGCCTGCAAGCTGCTTTATCGTCCACACTTCGTTTGCCCCAAATGTGGCAGTAATTTGCTCTATACTCACGGGCGAGGGAGCGTGTGCATCGATTGCTCGCTTGAATGCAGTTATGCACAAGGGTAGAGTATCGGCAATTGTGCCATCAAAATCAAAAATAACTATTCTAACCATATCATTACTATAATATATTTACTCCCAAGGTTGTTGTAACTAGTCGTTCACAAGCATCTTGTGTACTCGACAAGGATTGCCAATTGCTACACAGTTGGCAGGTATATCTTTTGTTACTACGCTACCTGCACCAATAGTTGTATTATCGCCAATGGTTACGCCCGGTAAAATGATAGAACCACCACCAATCCACACATTACGACCAATGGTTACGGGTGCAGTGCTCGATTTCCAGAATGTGCTATTCTCAGGTAGTCTCTCTTGTGGGTTTATTGGGTGACCAACGGCATATATCTGCACACATGGCCCTATGCCACTACTATCGCCAATTGTAATGCGATTGCAATCTAAGAATGTACAACCCATGTTAATCTCGACATTATTACCAAGATGTATGTTCTCGCCATAGTCTACGTGTATGGGTGGTGCTATGTGGCAATCTTTGCCTCGAGAGCCAAGTAGCTCGTCCAAAACAGTATTTACCGAGTCTTTGTCTCGTGTGTCGAGTGCGCTATATATTCTCTCTAGGTCTTTGGCTCTGTGCCAACGATTCAATAGTTGTGGATCGCCACAATCGTATATCTCGCCTGCTAACATCTTTTCTTTTTCGCTCTTCATGGTTGTATGCTTTGAATTTGTAATCAATTTGTATAGTTTATTAATGCGAAGTTAATAAAAATAAACTATCTTTGGTGTCAATTATTAATCAAAAATAACTATTGCCTAAATGAATAACACATCAAACAAACGACTAGAGCTGGTTGATGCCCTTCGAGGATTTGCTCTACTTGCAATTATTCTACTACACAATCTCGAACATTACAACCTGTACTTTACGCCCGAGAATACGCCGTTATGGCTACAAACCCTTGATAGGAGCTTGTGGGATATTTCGTGGTTTGTAATGGCTGGCAAAGCATATGCTACCTTCTCGTTATTGTTTGGTTTTAGTTTCTATATTCAACAGCGCAACCAAACTGCTAGAGCAAAAAGTTTTGATGGCAGGTTTGCTTGGCGAATGTTAATGCTAATTTTGTTTGCACAGTTTCATGCAATTATTTATAATGGCGACATATTATTAATGTATGCGCTCATGGGTTTTATACTCATACCTGCTAGCAAACTTTCAAACAAAGCGGTGCTTGTAGTGGCTACTATTTTGCTTCTGCAACCGCTAGAGGTGTGGCGTGTTATCGAAGCATCTACCAACCCTAGCTATACATCTTCGGTGCACGAGCTACTAGGCAACTATGCCAACAAGAGTATCGAGGTAATGAAGAGCGGTAATTTACCGCAAACCATCGTTTCAAACCTTACCGATGGGCAGTTGTTTAATAATTTATGGCAAATTAGCGCAGGGCGTATGTTCCAAATTCCTGCACTATTTATGTTTGGTATGTTGCTAGGTAGGCTAAGCTATTTTGTAAAGAGTCAAAATTCTGTAAAATTTTGGACTTACACGGCAGTAGCCTCTGTTTCGATGTTGCTTTTGCCCCTAAATATCCTAAAAAACTATGCTAACGAGTTAATTACAAACCAAAGCGCACGTGGTTTTTATGATGCAGTAGTGGGCTCGTTTTGGAACTTTGCGTTTATGGCGGCACTGGTCTCTAGCTTTTCGCTACTGTGGTTCTACAAAGGCAATGGCTACAAGATACAGCGATTTATTGTGCCTTTTGGCAAGATGAGTCTAACCAACTATATTGTGCAATCTATCATTGGTTGTGCCATATACCTAAACTGGGGGCTTGGGCTATATGAGTATGCAGGTGCTACGGTTTCGCTGCTTATTGGTGTTGCAATATTTGTGGTGCAGTTGCTATTTAGCCGTTGGTGGCTATCAACACACAAGCAAGGGCCGCTAGAGTGGTTGTGGAAAAAACTAACGTGGATTAATTCAAAATAGATTATAAGTATCTAACTAAAATCGAATAATTTGGTTTATTTGTAAATGCCGAATATAATTTGTACATTCGTAGGTGATTAGTTACGAGAAATATAACCTAAATATATACTCTACCTATGAATACGCCATACATCAAAAAAATAATACTACGTGAGTTTTGTAGTTCCGATAACCTAGAGTGGGAGTTGAGCGAGGGAGTGAACATTCTCTCGGGGGTAAATGGTAGCGGAAAGAGCACGCTAGTAGCGGCTCTCTCGTGGTTATTCTCGGCTCGTTCACACTTTAACCACCACCAAAAACCATTTAAAGAGATAGTTGTTGAGTTTGAGGATGGCAGTAGGGTATCATCGCTAGAGAGTGAATTAAAGTGTGATAATATCGACTTTATCACAACGTTTGATTCGCCCCTAAAGAGCTATGACGCTATACACAAACTATCGGATGGTAGAGTTAGCAGCGATTTAGACTGGGAGCTATATCGAGTATTGGGTCGCTATTTACGTTACCAACTGATGGTGGGCAAGATGGCAATTTCTACGCTACTAGATGGTGGCAAAAAAAGCGATGAAGTACAGCAACTAGCCAACAACAAACAGCAATATTTTGATATAATAGATCGACTGTTTGCATCTAGTGGTAAACACATAGACAGAACAAGCGACGAGATACAGTTTAAAAGGGGCGATTACATTATTAGCCCCTATGATCTATCTTCGGGCGAAAAGCAGCTCATCATCATCATAACAACAGCACTTGTACAAAATCGCCAAAACTCGATATTGGTTTTAGATGAGCCCGAAATATCGCTCCATCACCAGTGGCAGCGAAAATTAATAGAGACAATTGTTACTATAAACCCTAACTTGCAACTTATCATCACCACACACTCCCCAGCACTCATTATGGAGGGGTGGATGGATAGAGTGACCGATATTAGCGATATAAGTTCGCAGCGAGTGAAGTGATAAAATGGCATGGTATGGGACGAGGAAAATCAAAAAAAACTGGATCTACCAACAAACGAGGCAAGCCCCAAACAGGCAAAAGCCACAAAGCAGCACGTGAACATCGAGGTGGTCTACACCATTTCATAGACAAACACTATGTCGATGCTGCTATGCTTTTTGCCGACTCATCTATGCGTGGCAAAAAGCGAGTGATGGTATATGTCGAGGGGTATGACGATATAGCTTTTTGGCGTGGAGTCTTGTCTGCTTACGAAACCGAATCGTTAATTTTTGAAATAAACGTACCCACACGCCGAGACTTGGCAAAGGGCAAAAGAGTATTGCTATCTATGGTCGATAATATGGGCGATTCGCTCATAGCGTGCATGGATAGCGACTTTGACTACTTGTTTCAAGGCTACACCCAACAATCAAAGCAGGTGCTAAGTTCGCCTTATATTATACACACCTATACCTACTCTATCGAGAATCATTTGTGCTATGCACCTTCGCTCAAGAATCTTAGCGTTAAGTGTAGCAAAAACGACATGAACCTATTTGACTTTGGGCTCTTTTTCGAGGAGTATTCAAAGGCTATTTATCCGCTATTCTTGTGGTATGGCTATTCGGCACGAGAGACCAAAACCCATATTCTTGTAATGGCAGATTTTAAGGCAACCATTCGATTAGCCTTTCTCGACTTGCCCGACAACGGGAGTGCAACCATCGATTGGCTAAGAGCAAATGTAGCCCAGAAGATAAAATACCTAGAGGCTACATACCCTAGCCATGTGAGCGGGGTAGAGCACTTTGAGAAGATGATAACTCCTTTGGGGGTAACTCCCAAAAACTGCTACCAATATATGCACGGACATACGCTCTTTGATGCCACCTCTACTGTCTTACAAGCGGTGGTCGAGCTATTGCGAGGCGTAAAGCTAAGTACCATTAAATCATCGAGCCGCAAAGGTGTGTCGCTCGATAACGAAATTAGTAACTACAAAAATTCGCTACAAAGCGTAGACGGAGTTTTGCGAGCAAACGAGAACTTCAAAAAATCGGAGCCATTCAAAAAGCTAGAAAACGATATTAAAAACCTTGTTGATCGCATTGTTAGATAGCACGTAATAACGGTTCTTGTGTGTTATTCTATTTTTGAAGTGTATAGTTTAAAATGAAACAACCGAAATTTCATTAAAATTTAACAGAAATGTAACAAATAGCCCACTTGTTTTCATAAGTGGTTGATTGAATTGTAATAAAGTGTAATTTTTGACCTTGTGTTGGTGTAGTGCGATAGTATGTGTGCTCTAGTTTAAGAATGTAGTTGATTGCATAATTTGTATTGTGAAAAATAATATCTAGTATTGCATCGTTAAACATATAATTTGACACTTTTTATTAACTATAATATATCAATTATGAAAAAGGTAAGAATACCTATTATGCTTGCAATTGCAGCTACATCGGCTGCGTTTGTATCTTGTGACTCAAATAACGATGAGCCAACAAACCCAACAAAAGAGACAATCCTAGTTGAGCAACTAGAGAAGGATTACGGAACAGCTATCTCAAACCTATCGTGGAGCAGCAGAAGCGGTTTTGAAATTGCATCATTTACGCTAGCTACTAAAGCAGACGACGATCAAATCGAGGCTTGGTATAAGTATGATGACGATGCGGCAGAGCGTTACATGGAGTCTCGTGACCTAGGAACAGATATACCTAGCGTAATTAAGACTGCATTTGAGGCAACACCATATAGCGATGCTGCGGTTTGGAAAATTGACGAGGTTGAACTAGAAGAAGATTTTAACGAGTCTAACGCTGGTGCTACATATGAAGTGGAGCTTGAGAACATTGCTGATAGCAACCTTGAGGCTACTCTAGTTTTTGATGCTACTACTGGTGCTCTACTATTTAGCAAAGAAGAGATAGATGGTGACGACGATGACGACACTAAAATTCCTGTTACAGCAGAGATAAAAGCAGCTGTTGAGGCAGCATATCCGGGTGCTATTATCGTTGATGTTGAGTATGACGATAACGAGTATGAGGTTGACGCTGTAATTAAGTCGGCAGACGGTAACAGAGAAATTGAACTAGAGCTTAACTCTAACTTTGAGATTATCAACGCCGAGGTTGAGCAGGAGTACACTTATGCTACTCTTCCAACAGAGATTCAAGGCGCAATTGCTGCATTTAACGACGCAGACGCTAACGACGATTACGTAACAATTCCTAATGATACTAAGGTTGAGGTTGAAGAGAAAATAGACAACAACGTAAAGGTATACGAGGTTGAGGTTGACGAGTTCATGGTTGGTACAACTGAGTATGAAATGTCTTACACTATCGATAGCGAGTACAAGATTACAGATAGCGAAGTTGAGAAAGACACAGATAACGATAATGATGACGACAACGATAATGACTAACATTATCTAGTAGTTTAAATATTAGGGTAGGGTGTTTCGATTAAATTCGAAACGCCCTCTTTTTTTAGAGTTTTGAGTGAGGCTATTTTTTTGTTATCTTGCTATGCCAATATTACACCTTTTGGGGTAGGGTGCCATAAAATAAAACATATATGAAAAAGTGTCAATTCCTAGAGTCATTTATCTTTTGCCCCAAGTGTGCAGGAGATTTTGTTGACAATAACATAAAATCAAAAAAATGTAGTAGCTGTGGATTTACCTACTACTTTAACTCTTCGGCAGCAGTGGTGGCTATTATTCGAGACACGAGTGGCAATATTTTGGTCTCGACCCGTGCACACGAGCCAGCCAAGGGCACCTATGATTTGCCGGGTGGTTTTGTCGACTGCTATGAGAGTGGCGAAGAGGCAATTATTCGTGAGGTTAAAGAGGAGTGCAATCTCGATATTGTTGCGCTAGAGTATTTGTTTTCTCAGCCCAATATCTATAATTATAGTAACTTTGATGTGCACACGCTCGATATGTTCTTTGAGTGTAGAGTCGATAATCTTGCAGACATTTGTGCCGATGATGATGTCGAGAGCCTGCAATTTGTGCCAATCGACAAAATAGATACCACTAAGTTTGGTCTGAGCTCTATTCGCATAGGTTTAGAGCGATATTTAAATAAAAAATAGACAAACAAACCTTTTATCTATTAAGGTTTGTTTGCCCATTTTGCCATGCGTTTGTGTTTAGTTATAGCTGGTAAAGCTCTTTTAGGTAGTGTGCTACACCATCTTCGTCGTTGCTAAGGCTTGTGATTGCATTGGCTTTGTCTTTTACTGCATCTTGTGCGTTTTTCATTGCTACGCCACAGCCAGCATATTCAATCATAGACAGGTCGTTGAACCCATCGCCAAAAGCTATCATATCTTCTCGCTCTAGCCCAAGGTGCTTGAGTAGACGCTCTAGCGAAAGAGCCTTGTCGATTCCCGGTGGCACAATCTCCAAAAAGAATGGTTCTGAACGAAAAATATTGAGCCTATCACCTGCAATATCTTGCAACCTTTGGCAAAGAGCCAATACCTTTTGTGGTTCGCCAACGGCTAGTGTTTTTGTTGGTGACGATTTAAGATAATCAGCTACACTTGCCACCTCTTTAATTTGCATGCGGTTGAGGTTTGCCTCAATTTGCACATATTTGTCGTTAGGCATGGTTGACAACACATACTCATTGTCGTATGATATGAGCGTGCAACCAGCTGCCGTAGCCTCGCTCTCTAGTATAGGCAAAAGATCCATCGGAATTTGGGCACTGTGGTGTAGTTTACCGTTTTGTACCTCAATTATTTGCCCACCATTATATGATAGAATGTAGCCACCGCTGCTCTCTAGCTCTAGCTCCTTTGCAAGAGGCACTATGCCATAGGTTGGCCTACCCGATGCAAGCACTGTTATTACACCTTTGCTTGCTAGTGCTTTAATGGTTTGGCAATTTAGCTCGGTGAGCTCTTTTTTGCTATTTGTAAGTGTTCCGTCAATATCGAGAACAACGATCTTATAACTCATAGTATCTGTAAATTTTTGTGCAAAGATAGGTAATTAATATAACAGCTAGCCCAAAATATACATAAATAATTATTGTGTTCTGTAATTATGTGTAGCGTGGTAATTTATACACACCAAAACAATAGCTTAGTACGTTAACTATAATCTTATGTGTGGGCTTTGGGCTACAATGATTTTGCATACTTATTACCACATTATCGATGGTTTGGTATGTTCAAACAAAGATTATTAAACATAGTGGCAACTAAATTGTTCGCAATAATACGGCATCGTAAAAGTTTAGCATGTGATAAATAATTACTATATTTACGCTTTCTATTAACCAATAAATTATTCTAAAACTTTAGTATGAGGCAAAGGAAAACAATTTTTTTGATTGCAATAATGATATTGTTGCAAATAACTACGATGGCGCAAGTGCGCAGTAGTAGAATCTTAGACAAGGGGTGGAAGTTCACACGAGAGGATAACAAAAACTTCTCAAACCCTACCTATGATGATGCTACATGGCAGTCTATATCAATGCCTCATGATTGGGCAATTTATGGCCCTTTTAGCATTCATAACGATAAGCAAAATGTAGCAATATCGCAGGATGGACAGAAAGAGGCTATGGAGCATGCAGGTCGTACGGGTGGTCTACCTTTTGTTGGTGTGGGTTGGTATCGCACTAGCTTTACTGCTCCCGACTATAAGCAGGGCGACAAGGCTACAATCATCTTTGATGGTGCTATGAGCAACGCTCGTGTATATGTTAATGGTAGCGAGGTGGGTTACTGGCCAAATGGCTATAACTCGTTTTACTTTGACATTACAAAATATATTAAAGCAGGGCAAGAGAATAGCCTAGCAGTAAGGCTAGAGAACTACACCGAGTCATCTCGTTGGTATCCGGGTGCTGGTATCTATCGCAATGTGCACTTGCTTGTAACAGAGGATTCTCATATTCCTGTGTGGGGAACCCAAATTGTTACTCCAATTGTAGAGAAGAACTATGCAAAGGTAGATGTAAAGAGCAATGTTGTTATTGCTAAAGGCGATAACAAACAGTCATATAGCCTAGAGACACAAATTGTTGATGGTGCTGGAGTGGTTGTTGCAACTCAAAAATCTAACCTAGTAGATTATAGCGATGATACATATTTTGAGCAGAGCTTTACCATTAAGCAACCTAAGCTTTGGAGCCCAGAATCTCCTTCGCTATACCGTGCGGTGTCTAAACTTTATGATGGTACTCAGCTAAAAGACGAGTATGAAACAACGTTTGGTGTTCGCAAGCTAGAGATCGTGCCAAATGTGGGTATGTTCCTAAATGGTGAGCCTATCAAGTTTAAGGGTGTGTGTAACCATCACGACCTAGGTCCACTAGGTGGCGTTGCTAACGATGCAGGTATTCGCCGCCAAATTCGCATCCTAAAAGACATGGGTGCAAATGCAATTCGTACATCGCACAATATGCCTGCTCCCGAGCTTATTAAGGCTTGTGACGAGATGGGTATGATGGTAATGGCAGAGACTTTTGATGAGTGGAAAACTGCTAAGCTAAAGAACGGTTACCACAAGCATTTCGATGAGTGGGCAGAGCGTGATTTGGTAAACCTTCTTCACCAATTCCGCAACAGTGCTAGTATCATTATGTGGTGTATTGGTAACGAAGTACCAGACCAGTGGCACGAGAGCCGAGGTGCAAAAATTTCTCGCTACCTACAAGATATTTGCCACCGTGAAGATCCTACACGCCTAGTAACACAAGGTATGGATGCTCCTCACATGGTAACAGACAACAATATGGCTGCTGTGATGGATGTTGCAGGTTTTAACTACCGTCCACACATGTATATTAAGAACTACGAAAAGATACCACAACAAATTATCCTTGGTAGCGAAACAGCATCGACAGTGAGCTCAAGAGGTGTTTACAAATTTCCTGTTGTGCGTGCTGCAATGAAAAAGCACGAAGATCACCAGTCATCATCATACGATGTTGAGCATTGTGGTTGGTCAAACCTTCCAGAGGACGACTTTATTCAGCACGAAGACCTACACTACTGTATTGGCGAATTTGTGTGGACTGGTTTTGACTACCTAGGCGAGCCTACTCCATACTATACCGACTGGCCTAGCCACTCGTCACTGTTTGGTATTATTGACCTAGCGGGTATTCCAAAGGATAGATATTTCCTATATCGTAGCCACTGGAACAAAGATGCCGAGACTCTACACATACTTCCTCACTGGAACTGGGAGGGTCGTGAAGGCGAAGTTACTCCTGTGTTTGTTTATACTAGTTATCCTTCGGCAGAGCTGTTCATTAATGGCAAGAGCCAAGGTCGCCAAACAAAAGATTTGTCTGTAAAACTAGAGGGTAGTGCCGACTCTATTGGAATGGCTAACTTTGAGCGTCAAAAGCGTTACCGCCTAATGTGGATGGATACCAAATATGAAAAGGGCGAAGTAAAGGTTGTAGCCTATGACGACAATGGTAACAAGGCAGCCGAAAAGGTATTGCGCACAGCAGGTAAGCCAGCAGCTATAAAGCTAACGGCAGACCGTAGCCAAATAAAGGCAGATGGCAAAGATCTATCGTTCATTACTGTTAGCGTGGTTGACAAGGATGGTAACCCATGCCCAGTGGCAGATAACCAAATTAGCTTTAAGGTTACGGGCGAGGGTAGCTACCGTGCAGGAGCAAATGGCGACCCAACATCTTTGGAATCGTTCCAAGAGCCAACAATGAAGCTGTTTAGTGGAATGATGACTGCAATTGTTGAGTCTACCGAAACTAGCGGCGAAATCACCCTAGAGGCAACAGCAAAAGGGCTAAAGAAAGGTGTGATAAAAATA
>CAYJIL010000037.1:0-22545 GCA_964370235.1 uncultured Rikenellaceae bacterium
AGCGTTAGCTCCTCGGGCATGAGTGCCATTGGATTTTCGCCATGCAAGAGAATCTCTCTCACTGCCGATGACGATACCTTGCCTAGGTGTGGAGGTGTCATCAAAAAAATTGTTTCTAGCGATGGATATAACATTGTGTTTAGTTCGGCAATGTCTCGTTCGATCTCAAAATCGGCAATATTACGAACACCACGTACTATAAAATTAATGCCATTGTCTCGGCAATAGCTTGCCGTTAGCCCTTCGTAAATTGCAACCTCAACGCTACTATTACCTGCAAATACTTTTTCGATAAGTGCTTTGCGCTGCTGTGCTGTTAGCATACTTTTTTTATTGCAGTTATAACCAACTGCTACCACTACACGATCGAACATTTTTGCTGCCTTTTCGACTATTGCTTTGTGCCCAAGTGTAAATGGGTCGAACGACCCCGGGTATATTGCTACTCTCATAATAACTTATATAAATGTGTTAACACTCAATTATTTCGCCACTGCCAACATACCACACATAGCCACCTTTGACCGTATAGCCCATTTGTTCTAATAGCTCGCAGTACTCCTTTATTTGTTTTGAATGTGACGGCCTATATGCTCCAAACTTGTAATCAACCACCATGCAGCCATCATCACTCACCACCACCCTATCGGGACGACGAGTAAGCTCGCCACGCTCGTTACTTCCACCACCTAGCAAGATGGCACGCTCACAAAACACCTTTGCAGATGAATCAAACCAGCTTGCCACTAATGGGTTTTCGAGCTGTTGCGTCACCATATCGCTAATGTGTGCTAATTGCTCGCTCTCTAGTTCACCATCTGCCTTGATTTTAGCCAGTGCGGTAAGCACATCTTCTTTGCTATTTGCTCCCTCGAACAAGCGGTGCAGCAACACCCCCTTGGCTCGTGGCGATAGTGTAGTGTTACCATCGTGACGTGCCGAAAGGTGAATCTTTATGCGCTTTCTAAAGTCGGTTCCCTCAAAACCATCAATCTCAATTTTTGCCTCTATGGGCTTGGGTGACGATGGTGTTACCCTTTCGCCAATAACAAGCCTAGTTTGATCGCAGTAGCTCGCCATTTGGCGAACCTCGTTGCTCAGTAGTGCAGCCTCGGCAAGGGTAGCTATACCTTTAGGCTTGGCTGGTAGCATAAAAGAGAGGTAGGCACAGGCACGAGTGAGCGCAACATATAGAATGTTAAACGACTCAATCGCCTCTTTTACCACAATATCAAAGTAACTATCCTCCCAATAGCTATGTGCCAACTCTTTTTTGAAGTTAATTAGCGAATTACCCAACGACAAGAAAGGTGGCTCGGGACTATCGCCCCACACTGCACCAGACCTTGGCGAAAACTCCCAACTCATATATGGTATAATTACCGCTTGGTACTCTAGCCCTTTTGACTTGTGGGTGGTTATAATATTAATTGCACCAGCACCCTCGGGCAAAGCAAGTTTTTTGGACGATCCACTGTCGTTCCACCACACCAAAAAGCCACGCAAATCGGGCATTTGACGGTGTGAGTAGTCTATTATCATATCATACAGAGCCTGAAGATATGCTTGTGAGTTTGATCGTTTATCAACTTCGTAGTGCTCCATTAACTCCTCTAGCAACTCGACTGGCGATAGGTTCTTTAGCGACCACAAATACATTTTTTCATCACTAATTTGTTGCTGACCCAAAAATGCCGATATAATAGTTTCGGACGTAATATCGTCTTTTATAACCTGAGTCATTGCCGCAATAAGGAATTGCACAACGGGCGAACCATCTATGCGTAGCGCATCTGCCGATACAATATCAAAACAATATGCCTCGTTACCCACCATGTTTTTTTGTTGTAAAAGATGGTCGGCAACCGACTGTGCCTCGGTATTTGTGCGCACAATAATTGCAATATCTTCGGCTCTCACCCCCTCGTCTTGCAACCATTTTATCTGCTCGGTCATTTTGCTAAGGTTCTCGCCCTCTTTAAAGTCGCATATATTTGCCTCGATATAACCACTCTCCTCTTTTTGGGCAGGCTCTTGGTACATATCGCCATATATTTTTGGTAGCAGGTTTTTATATCGAGCAGCAGATGGAGTTAACATTTCGTTCAAATGGTTATTCATTTGCTCCATTGTAGATTTAATAAAGACGTTATTAAACTCTACTATGCGCTTTTCGCTTCGCCAATTATTTGGCAAAGTTTCAATGTTTATTTGATCTACCGATGCACCCATCGAGCTCTCGATACCGCCCTGCAAGATGCTCCAGTCGCCACCACGCCAGCCATATATCGACTGCTTTACATCGCCAACAAACAACACCGACGAGACATCGGGTTCGCTCTGGCTAGCAGCATCGGTCACTAGTGGCAAAAAGTTATTCCATTGCACTAGCGATGTATCCTGAAACTCATCAATCATAAAGGTGCTATATCGGTTACCCACCTTTTCATATATGAATGGTGCATCGTTATCTTGTACTAGCGAAGTTATAATCTCGGCTGCCTTACTTAGCAGCATAGCCCCTCGCCCACGTGACACCTCGTCGAGCAACGATGATATCTCGCCCAACATAATATATGTGCGCCAATGCTTGCTAAGTGCATTGGCAGAATTTATGAATATTGTAGAATCATCCCACATTTGGCATAGCTCGATGAGGATGGGTTGTAGCTCGCTCTTTACCGAGCCCGATATTGCTTTACCCCACTTAGAGTCGGGCTCTAGTGCAGCAACTACACGAGCCTTGTATGGCTCAAACTTGCCATTAACTAGCGATATTGGATAGTTTGCAAACCCTTTGTCTTTGTATGAAAAATCATTGACCGTTAGATCCATTGCTTGCATACGATTCACAAACTCTTTTGCTTTGTCTACTATTTGGTCTTTAAGCTGCTGTGACCTCTCGAAGATTGCCTCAAGGAGTGCACGACGCTCGGCTATGCCGCTCGATGCTAACTCTCTGTCAAACTTTTCGTCAAGCACTCTTCTTGCCACAGACTCCATGGCATCGGCAATATTATAGCTTGCACCATTCTTTACACTCTCCTGTGTGTACTCCTCTAGCCAAAGGGCTATGTCGGGCGTGCTCTTTGCTCGATCTAGCAAGTTATCAATTGCTAGTTGTAGCAAATATTTCTCGTCTAGCTCGATTTCGTAATCGCCATCTAGCGATATTTCGGTTGCAAAGGCACGAAGAATTTTTTGGAAGAAACGGTCGATTGTATAAACCGAAAAGTGTGAATAGTCGTGCAAAATAAGCCTAAGTGCCTTGCGAGCACCCTCGTATATTTGGTCGGGCGAGAGCAAAAGCTCCTCTTGCAAGGGTTTAATGAATGGCGATGGAGAACACACCGATAGCGTATGTAGCTCCTTTAGGATACGACTTTTCATTTGCTCGGTAGCCTTGTTGGTGAAGGTTACCGCCAAAATCGACGAAAAAGAGTGAGGCTCGGCCACCACTCTCTTTACATACTCATAGGCAAGACGAAAAGTCTTGCCACTACCTGCCGAGGCACGCACTATATCGACCTGCCCCATACTCTATTTTTTATCTGCTTGATAGAATAGCCCACATCTATGGCGAACTTGTGTCAATAGCGACATCACTGCCAGCGAGGTATCCAAATCGTTTATTCTCGATTCGGTTTCGTTTCGTTCGATGGTATCTAAAAACTCTTTTATCTCGTAATAGTAGTCGTTTCCACAGTGTGGCTGTGTGAGATCAATCACTTCGCCACCACGCTTGGTAAGCACAACACTATCGATTAGGTTAATGCGATTGAGCGTAATGGTACCATCTTCGCCCTGTATTTCGGTAGGTAGTTGCGAGTCGGCAATTTTTGAAAAGACAACTGTTGCATCCATACCATCATAATGAAACGTTACAGTTCCTTGGCCATCTACTCCCGAAGATAGCATGGTTAGGTTTGCCGAAAAATCGTTAGGCATACCAAACATAGCCACCATAGGGTAAATGGTGTACACACCAATATCTACCAGTGCTCCGTTCGATAGCTCGGGCATAAATGCGTTTAGCACTTCGCCTGCCCTAAAGGCATCGTAGCGAGACGAGTATTGGCAATATGAACTAAAGTAACGCCTAGGCGTGCCTATTTGCCCCAAAGCCGCTTTTGCAGCCTGAAAGTTGGGGGTAGGGATAGTTTTTATTGCCTCCATTAGTAGCTTTCCGCTGGTGCGTGCAAGATCTACCATCTCTTGTGCTTGGTCTAGGTTCGATGCAAATGTCTTTTCGCACAAAACATGCTTGCCTGCCTTTAGAGCAGCCATTGTTTGGCTATAGTGGCAACTGTTTGGCGATGCTACATACACTGCATCAATATTTTTATCTGCCAACATTTCTTCTAGGCTAGTGTACACCAAGCCCACACCGTGCTCTGCGGCAAAACGCTCGCCACTCTCGCTAGTGCGAGAATATACGGCGTATAGCTCAAAGCGGCTATCTAGCTTGGCAGCCTCTAAAACTGTGTTGGTTATTTTGTTTGTTCCTATTGTAGCAAAACGTATTTTCATTTTTGGCTATCGTTTTAGTTGTGCATTGCGCCATAGTTCGGCACGTTCTCTACCTCCGTAGCTTTTGTTCGAACGAGAAGGGTGCACTCGATTTGTTAGAATTACAAGGTACCTTTTTGAGTGTGGATCTACCCAAAAATATGTGCCCGTAAAGCCTGTGTGACCAAAACTCTCGGCACTATATGGGCTACTACTTGGGTTCATTTTATCAAAGCCCAATCCTCTGTAAGCATTACCTGCTATTGCGTTGCGTGTAAACTCGGCAATTGTCTCCTTTTGCAATACTCGTGTGTTGTTATATTCGCCATTGGCTAAAAGCATGGTGCAAAGAGCAGCCACACTTTCGGCATTGCCAAAAAGCCCTGCATGACCTGCAACTCCGCCTAGGACTGCCGCCATTTCGTCATGCACATATCCTCTTACGGTGTCTTGTCTAAATAGCATATCACACTCTGTGGGAGCTACCATTTCGCGGGGTTTCCACTTGAGTGGCGAAAAGCCTAGATTGCTAATTCCCATTTGGTCGTATAGCTCGCCAATATACTCATCGAGCCCTTTCATTGCTGTGCACTCAACCATCTGTTGAATCAAAAAGAAGTTGAGATCGCTATATCTATATCGACCCAGCCTAGATGGTGTGTAACTATCTAGTATTAGCGAATCCATCACCATGCTATAACTTGAGCTAATGTACATACCCTCGTTAACCTCTATAAAACCATCTTCTGCCGATGATGCAATGTAGCGAGTATCGTAAACCACATTTCGGCAAGTGTATAACCCTTTGTCGTAGATGTATGGATGGTTTGCGGTTGCTCGTGCGCTCATTAGCGATATATTGCTATCGGCAGGGTGCACTAGCGAGCGCACCACCGGAATTACTGGCGCAAGCCCCGTAGTGTGCGATAACATTCGCTTGAGCGATAAATCGCCAATAGGAGTGTCTTTATAACGATCTACCCTTTCGGCAAGTCTTGTGTTTAGGGTTATCTCGCCTCGGTCAATTAGGCGCATAACAGCAATGGTTGATGCCAATACCTTTGTGCATGATGCCAAATCATAGATGTGTTCGCTAGTTATCGCCTCTTTTTTGCTGTAATCGGTATAACCATAACTTTTGCTATATATAATGCCAGTGTCGTCACCCACAACAACTTGTGCACCGGGAAACGCCTTGGTGGCAATTTCGCTCTCAATCATGCGGTCGATTATTTGGCGAGAAGACTCGGGGAGTGTTGCTTTCTTGGGCGATTCGGTTCCTTCGGCATGTACACACAAGCCCCCAAACATCGCCATAAGTAGAAGTAGGAGTCTAGTTTTCATGATAGCTATTTGTTAAATTGTTATAGGCTCTTTGTTACAGATGCCAAATCGTTCCAGAATGCAGGATATGACTTATCAACAGCCTCGCTATGAGTGATAGTAACTTCGCTTGTGCACGATAGCGACATTGCGGCAGCAGCCATTGCAATGCGATGGTCGCCACGGCTATCAACTGGTGTGCTAGGTGTTACTACGCTACCACCTTCGATTATCATGTAGTCGCCCTCTAGCGTGCAATTAATCGAAAACTCGTTCATTAGCTCTTTTAGGACTGTTGCACGATCGCTCTCTTTGTGAGTCAATCTCGAAGTGCCTTTTATGCGGCTAGTGCCACTACTGTGCGCTGCCAAAACGGCAAGAGCAGGGAATAGGTCGGGACAGTCGGTAGCATCAAACTCATAGCCATCTAGGTCTGAGCTATAAACTGTAATTTGCTCGTGAGTCACGTCCATGCGTGCACCTGCGCTAACAAGTGCCTCCATAATTGCACGGTCGGCTTGTGAGGAGTTAATATTAAGCCCCTTGATGGTAATGTAATCGCCACCTATTGCTCCCATAACTAGCGGCACCGAAGCACCGCTCCAGTCACCTTCGATTTGGTAATTGGTAGCTTGGTAACTTTGTGAGCCCTTAATTATAAAACGTTCGTAATTGTCGTTAATTATCTCTATACCAAAATTTTCTAGCACAACTAGCGTCATATCAATATATGGCTTGCTACTTAGTTTTGTAACGTTGATGGTAGTGTCGCCTTTTGCCAAAGGTAGTGCCATTAACAAGCCCGACAAAAATTGCGAACTTAGCGAAGCATCTAGTGTAATCTCTTTGCCTTGTGCCGCACCCGTAATTCGTAGCGGAAGGTAGCCGTTATTGCTCTCAACCTTTACCCCTAGCGCCTCTAGTGGCTCAACCACAAGTGTCATTGGACGAGTTAGAATTGTACCACGCCCCTCGATAGTGACTTGGTGGCTAAAAAGAGATGCCACTGGGGCAAACAAACGAGTTGCCAAACCCGATTCACCTATATGAATAGATTTATTTTCATTAACCTTTGTGCCACCAACTACTGTTATGCCATTCTCATCTTGTGAGACTTGGGCACCTAGAGCCTGAATTGCTCCCATTACCGACTCTGTATCGTCACACATCCCTAGCTTTGTAAGAACAGACGTACCATTTGCAAACATTGCAGCAACTAGTGCTCGCTGCGAAAAGCTTTTCGAGGCAGGTGCCTCAATCGAGCCACTAACTTGTGCTCCTTTAACCTTTTGTATCATAATGTATAAACTAGTATAAATCTTAACGTTTTGTCTCACTTCACACAGCGAGAGCTATTTTAAAGGTATAAAGATACCTTTTTTTTGTTAAAATCCGATAAAAAAAATACCTTTGTACGTTTATTGGCTCTCTATAGCCCTTTGTAAAGGAAGTTAAATATTAACAAAGGAGTGTAGGAACTATATTTTTGTACTAAAATTTTAGAAGGATGTTTTCACTATCAGAATTTGGTAGCTACATATTGCTAATGTTCAAGGTCTTTACAAAAGTTGTTAAGCGTAAAGTATTTACACGACAGCTTTTTGATGAGATTGAGAAATTGGGGCTTAATTCGATTGGAATTGTAGCCACTATATCTGTCTTTATGGGAGCGGTCGTTGCCCTACAAATGATGATTAACCTAGAATCTCCGATGCTACCAAAATACCTTATTGGATATGCCACAAGAGAGTCACTACTACTAGAGTTTAGCTCTACGATTGTAGCGCTTATCTTGGCTGGTAAAGTGGGTAGCAATATTGCATCAGAGGTGGGAACTATGCGCATTACCGAGCAAATTGACGCACTCGAAATTATGGGTGTAAACTCGGCTTCATACCTCATTTTACCAAAAGTAATTGCATCGGTGCTATTTTTCCCTCTGCTCACGATTATGAGCATGGTTATTGGTATTGTTGGTGGATATATGGTGGTATATTTTGTAGAGATAATGACCCCCGACCAATTTATAATGGGTGTGCAGTATGACTTTAGACCATCGCTTGTTATCTATGCAATATGCAAGATGATGGTGTTTGCCTTTACCATTACTTCGGTATCGGGATTTTATGGCTACTACGCAAAAGGTAACTCGCTAGAGGTAGGGCGTTCGAGCACAAAAGCGGTTGTTGTGAGTACTATTTTGGTGCTTATTATCAACCTAGTAATTACAAAACTCTTTTTTAACTACTAGATATGATAGATGCTAAAAATATCACCAAAGAGTTTAATGGTGTAAAGGTTTTAGATAATGTTAGTGCAACGTTTGAGACCGGCAAGACAAACCTAATCATTGGGCAGAGTGGATCGGGAAAAACCGTGCTACTCAAGACTCTAGTTGGCTTGCACGAGGCCGACCAAGGGGACATTATGTACGATGATATTTGCTACAACAAGCTAACTTTCAAAGAAAAAAAGAAGGTGCGTGAAAAGGTGGGTATGATCTTTCAAGGGGGTGCGTTATATGACTCACTTACAGTGTTTCAAAACGTTATGTTTCCGCTAGATTTGTTTACAAACCTAAGCCACGAAGAAAAAAGCGAAATAGCACACAGCTGCCTAAAGCGTGTCGAGCTAGTGAATAGCGACAGCCGCTACCCGTCTGAAATTAGCGGTGGTATGGTTAAGCGTGTAGCAATTGCTCGTGCTATTGTAATGAATCCAAAATATCTTTTTTGTGACGAGCCAAACTCGGGGCTAGACCCCAAGACATCGATTGTTATCGACAACCTAATTAGCGACATCACAAAAGAGTACAACATAACTACCGTTATCAACACACACGACATGAACTCTGTTATGGAGATTGGCGATACGGTAAACTTCATACACAAAGGAAACAGAAGATGGTCGGGCAGCAAAGATGACATTATGCACAGCGACGACGAGATTCTTAACGACTTTGTATTTGCCTCTGAACTTGCAAAGAGAGCTAAGGCAAATATGCAAAAACTTTAGAGAGAATGAATAGTTTTGGTACTATATATAGGACAATGATCTTTGGCGAGTCACACGGCGAGAGTGTGGGTGTGCTTATAGATGGTATTCCAGCAGGTATAGAGCTAGATATGGATATGGTGCTAGGCGATTTAGATCGTCGACGTAGCGGTTCACGAGGCACTACTCCACGCAAAGAGAGCGACACTCCAACATTTGGAAGTGGTGTTTTTGAGGGCAAAACCACAGCTGCACCAATGGTCGTTACGTTCGAGAACTCGAACACCCGAAGTGGTGATTATCGCAATTTGGTTAGCCATCCACGCCCGGGGCATAGCGACTTGGTAGCCAAGCAAAAATATTTTGGCTTTAACGACTACCGTGGTGGTGGGCACTTTTCGGGCAGGGTAACACTTGGCATGGTTGTGTCGGGTTCGATTGCAAAGATGATTTTGGGCAGTAGTGTCAAAATATCTTCGAAAATTGTATCGCTAGCAGGCGAGAGCAACGAGGAGGCTTTTGCAGGGCTTATCGAAAATGCCATGAAACGTGGCGACTCTATTGGCGGAGTAATTGAGTGTCGAGTGAGTGGCGTAGAACCATCGCTAGGTTCACCATTTTTTAACTCTGTCGAGAGCCTTATTTCGCACGCTATTTTTGCAATACCAGGAGTGAGAGCCATTGAGTTTGGCGAGGGCTTCGATTCGGCAAAGCGTTTTGGTTCTGAGCACAACGACAACATTATTTCGGCACAAGGGGCAACCCAGACCAACCATGCGGGGGGTATTAACGGTGGAATCACAAACGGTAACGATATTGTTTTTAGGGTTGCAATCAAGCCAACATCTAGCATATCGGTTCCACAAGATAGCTACAATTTCGACAACCAAAAGGTCGAAGAGTTAATAATCAAAGGGCGCCACGATGCCTGTATAGCATTGCGAGCAGGGGTTGTAATTGAGGCTGCGGCGGCTATGGTGCTAGCAGATTTAGCACTAGTTAGAGCATCGGAGCAAACTTTGTCGAAATAAACAAAATATAGTTTTCTAAAAATACTCTCATATAGTAGTTCTGTTTATATATATTTGCTACCTTTGTAGCCAGAGCACTCATGTAGAGTCTACTACGATATTTAGTCCCGTTGAATTTTGTCCGTTGCAATAGCGACTATTGCGAGGATGTAAATCTTACTGTTATGGAATCTAATGTAAAGAAAGAGCCTGTTCTTGAGGAACAATTCAACCCAGTGGTTGAAACTGCGAATGTAACTTCAAACGAGAGTAGTAAAATGGCAGATCCATCGTCTGATGCCGATCACCATCATGAGATTAACCAGAGGCTAGAAGAGCTGGAGCACATCCACCAAGAGGGAGAGGATAGCACAGCTGACATTACGGCAGGTCTCAAAAGAGAGCAGCTAATTGCTCTACTGGGCGAGATACTAGAAAGCCGTCCTGTGCAAACGCTTCGCAAAGATGTTGAGGCTATCAAAGTAGCCTACTACAAGGAGCGCAGAACAGAGGTAGACACTGCACGTCGTCTATTTGGCGAAGCAGGTGGCGATGTCGAGGCATTTGCACCAGAGGCCGATGCATTAGAGCCTAAACTAAAAGAGTTATTAGCGGCATACCGCAAAAAGAGGGACGAGCACCTTGAGCAAATCGAGCAACAAAAAGAAGAGAGCTTAAAAGTGCGTCTAGAGATTATCGAGGAGCTAAAAACACTTGTTAATAGCAACGAGACAGTCAATCACACTTTTGCAACGTTTAGACAATTGCAAACACGATGGAAAGAGTCGGGAGCAATTCCAAAGGCACAAGCAAAAGATATTTGGGAGTCATACCACCTACACGTAGAGAACTTTTATAACTATGTCAAGATTAACAACGAGTTAAGAGACCTTGACCTAAAAAAGAACTACGAAACAAAAATCGCTCTATGCGAAGAGGCAGAGGCACTTATGCTAGAGGCATCGGTACTTACAGCGTTCCGCCGTTTACAAAAATTGCATGAGCAGTGGCGTGAGGTTGGCCCAGTAGCATTACAATACAAAGAGCAACTTTGGAGCAGATTCAAAGATGCATCGACACAAATAAACAAGAAACACCAAGAGTACTTTGACTCTATCAAAGACGAGCAAAAGCGCAACCTTGAGCTAAAAACACAGCTATGTGTCAAGGCCGAGGAGCTAGCAGATAGCGATTGCAAGTCATCTAAGGAGTGGACCAAGGTGAGCGATGAGCTAATCGAGGTACAAAAAGTATGGAAGAGCATAGGCTTTGCACCCAAGAAGGACAACACAAAGATCTATGAGCGATTTAGAGCAGCTTGTGACAAGTTATTCGATAACAAGCGCAACTTCTTCCTTTCGATAAAGAGCGAAATGGATAGCGCACTAGAGGCAAAAACAGCACTATGTGTTGCTGCCGAGGCTTTGAGTGATAGCACCGAGTGGAAAAAGAGCAGTGCCGAACTAATTCTACTACAAAAGCAGTGGAAAGAGGTGGGCGCAGTATCGAGAAAACACTCAGACATAGTATGGAAGCGCTTTAGAGCAGCTTGTGACAAATTCTTTGATCGCAAGGGTCAGTACTATGCAGGTCTTGACGGAGCATACGAAGAGAACCTAAAGCTAAAAGAGGCAATCTGCGAAAAGATAGAGAATCTTACGTTCGATTCGGTTGAGAGTGGTTTTAATGCCATGAAAGCACTCCAAAGAGAGTGGACCGAAGTTGGTTTTGTACCTATGAAGAGCAAAGATGCAATTATGGACAGATACCGCAAGGCTGTTGATAAGCAATTTGCAACACTACGAGGTGGAGATCGTGAGCGCAAGATGGAGCGATTCAAGAACCATGTTAGCTCAATCAAAGATAGCGGCGACCGCAGAGTGCGTGCCGAGCGTGAGCGAATTATGGGTCAGATACGCCAAAAAGAGGCAGATATTACTCTACTAGAAAACAACATAGGATTCTTTGCACACAGCAAGGGTGCCGAGAAGATGATTGCAGATATTAAGGTTAAGACCGAGCGTGCACGTGCCGAGATTGTAACCCTAAAGCAAAAAATCGCTATGTTAGACGAGGCAAACTAGCAAAAGAGAGAAAATTAAAGATATATACAATGGGAATTAGTAAAACAAAACAGACCAAGTATGTCTTTGTTACGGGTGGCGTAGCATCGTCACTGGGCAAAGGTATCATATCGGCATCGCTTGCCAAGCTACTTCAAGCGAGAGGATATAGAGTAACGATTCAGAAGCTCGATCCATACATCAATGTCGATCCGGGAACTCTTAACCCCTATGAGCATGGCGAGTGCTATGTTACAGAGGATGGTGCAGAGACCGACCTAGACCTTGGTCACTATGAGCGTTTTTTGAACATACCTACATCGCAGGGCAATAACGTTACAACAGGTCGCATCTACCAAAATGTGATTAACATGGAGCGCCGTGGTGAGTTTTTGGGTAAAACCGTTCAGATTATTCCTCACATTACAGACGAAATCAAGCGTTGTGTTCAGATTTTGGGTAGCCGTGACGAGTATGATGTTGTTATCACAGAGATTGGTGGTACGGTAGGTGATATTGAGTCGCTACCATACATCGAGGCTGTTCGCCAAATGCGCAACGACCTTGGCTACCAAAACTCTATGGTAATTCACCTAACGCTTGTACCATACATGAGCGCATCGGGCGAGCTTAAGACAAAGCCAACTCAGCACTCGGTAAAGATGCTACTAGAGAATGGTGTTCAGCCAGATCTTTTGGTACTTCGTAGCGAGCACCCACTAGGAAGCGACCTACGCAGCAAAGTGGCTCTATTCTGTAACGTTGAGCGTGATGCTGTTATTGAGTCAATAGACGTGAGCACAATTTATGAGGTGCCACTAAAGATGGCAGCACAAAACCTAGACGGTGTGGTTATGCGCAAGCTAAACCTAGAGTCAAAAGAGCTTAACCTAGACAAGTGGGTATCGTTTGTTGAGAGTGTCAAAAACCCAAAGAGCATTGTTGACATTGCTCTAGTTGGTAAGTACACCGAGCTACCAGATGCTTATAAGTCTATTTCAGAGGCATTTATTCACGCAGGTGCATATAATGGTGTAAAAGTAAAGCTACACTACATCAACTCAGAGAACGTATCGCCAGAGAGCGTTGCCGAGCTACTTTCGCCAATGGATGGTGTGCTAGTTGCACCGGGCTTTGGTCATCGTGGTATCGAGGGCAAAATCGAGGCTATCAAATATGTGAGAAAGAACAACATTCCATTCTTTGGAATTTGTTTGGGCATGCAGTGTTCGGTTATCGAGTTTAGCCGCAACGTGCTAGGCCTATCACAAGCAGCATCTGCCGAGGCAGGCGAAACACCAGATCCAGTTATCGACCTTATGGAAGAGCAAAAAGGTGTTACCGAAAAGGGCGGAACAATGCGCTTGGGTAGCTACCCTTGTCACCTAGAGGAGGGGTCGAAGGCTCACGAGGCTTATGGTATGGCAAACATTAACGAGCGCCACCGCCACCGCTATGAGTTTAACAACAACTACTACAACCGCATCGAGGAGGCAGGAATGAAACCTACGGGTATCAACCCTAAAACAAACCTTGTAGAGGTAGTAGAGATACCAAGCCACCCATGGTTTGTTGGTGTGCAGTATCACCCAGAGTACAAGAGTACGGCAGAGAATCCTCACCCACTCTTTACTTCGTTTGTAAAAGCAGCGATTAAGCACCGAGACGATAGAGCTTAATCACTCAGAATATATTGTAAATGGCTGCCGCTATATTAGTGGCAGCCATTAAATAGTTAATAAATAAAGACTTAGATGGACAAAAATCAGATTACGGGTCTGTTGCTGATAGGTGCTATTATGTTTGGTTTTAGCTATTACAGCTCAAACCAAGCCGAAAAGGCAGCTCAAGAAAAAGCAATTGCAGACTCTATCTATCAAGCAAACAACCCTTCGGTAGAGCAAGATGTATTAGAGGATGTTGCTAAGGTAGAGCAGGTACACAAACAGCTTTCACAAATTGCAGGTAGTGGCGACTTGGCTTCGGCACTAGGCAAAAACGCAGAGAATTACACACTTGAGAACGAGAATGTTAAACTAACAATCTCGACAAGAGGTGCAACAATTTCGGCAGCACAACTAAAAAACTACACCAAGTATGATGGTGGTGCACTAGAGCTAATGCAGCCCGAGAGTGCTCTATTCGACCTATTCTTGCCGGGTGGCGTGTCACTATCGACTTCGCAATTTACGTTTGCAGGTGGTGAACAAAAGAGTGTTTCGGTAAGTGGCGAAGATCGCCAAGCTCTAAAGTTTAAGCTAAATGTAGATTCTACTTCTTATGTAGAGTACATTTATAGCCTTGGTGGCGATGACTACATGGTAGATTTAGATATTCGCCTTGTGGGAATGGATGATTTTATTTCGCCAGCAACCAAGGAGCTATCTCTTAAATGGTCGAATATTTCGCTACAAAACGAAAAGGGTTTTACCTATGAGAATCAATATACTACCACTGCATACTTGCTAGAGGGCGAAAGTTCGTCTGACGAGCTTACCATGTCTACCGAGGCAGAGAGCGAAACTATCGAAGAGCCTTTGAAATGGGTAGCATTCAAGCAGCAATTCTTCTCGACTATTATGATGGCACGTGAGGGTAGCTTCTCATCTGCTGACCTAGGATATGTAACAATGCCCGAGGGTAGTGGCCAAATCAAGCATTTCGATGCTAGCCTTGCGCTACCATATTCGGCAGCAACAGACTCTTATGCTCTTTCGCTATATTTTGGTCCTAACAAATATAGCACACTAAAGAGCTATGACGAGAATTTCGAAGATCTAGTACCTCTTGGTTGGGGTGTTATTGGTTGGGTTAACCGCTTTATCGTTATTCCAACATTTAACTTCCTTAGCCAATACACTACTAGCTATGGTCTTATCATTCTATTGCTAACGATTGTCATTAAGCTAATCATTATTCCATTTACCTACAAGTCATACATCTCGATGGCAAAGATGCGTATTCTTAAGCCAGAGATTGACGAGATTAATGCCAAGTATCCCGACCAAAAAGATGCAATGGCTAAGCAACAAGAGGTTATGGCGCTATATAACAAAGCAGGAGCTAGCCCACTGGGTGGATGTCTTCCAATGTTGTTCCAGTTCCCTATCCTTATTGCGATGTTTAGCTTCTTCCCTAGCTCTATCGAGCTACGTGGTCAGTCGTTCCTTTGGGCTAAAGATCTTTCGTCGTATGATAGCATCCTAGAGCTACCATTCAACATTCCATTCTATGGCGATCACATTAGCCTTTTTGCAATTTTGATGGGTATTTCGCTATTTGTTTCGTCAAAAATTAACTTTGCACAAACATCGGCAACGTCTAACCAGCAGATTCCGGGCATGACTTTCATGACTCTATATCTAATGCCTGTTATGCTTGTAGTATGGTTTAATAGCTATGCTAGTGGTCTTTGTTACTACTACCTACTGTCAAACCTTATCACTATTGGCCAGTCATATGGTTTCCGCAAACTTGTAGACGATAAAAAGCTACACGAGCAGATGAAGGCTAACGCAAAGAAACCTCGCAAACAAAACGGTTTCCAAAAGCGTTACGAAGATATGATGAAGCAGATGCAAGAGCAGCAAAAGCAACAACAAGATAACAAGTAACATATATTAAAAATAGGGCAGCCCAATGGGTTGCCCTATTTTTATATGCCACGGCTAATGCTTTCATAATTGGCTATATTAATATTATTTCGGCAGCGGTTTTCATTGGACTCTAATAAATTTTTTTATATTTGTAGAATACTTACTACAACCAAATTGTGTATGAAAAACAGAATATTACTACCATTCTTGGCAGCAATTACTTTGAGCCCAACACTAGCGAGTGGGCAAAGTAGCGACGATGCAAGATTGCTTCGTTTCCCAGCGACAAACTCTTCGGAGGTGGCATTCTCCTATGCGGGCGACCTATATCGTGTACCCATTACGGGCGGACAGGCCGAAAAACTAACATCGAGCCCCGGATTAGAGATATTTGCACAATACTCACCCGATGGCAAGACGATAGCATTCACTGGGCAATATGATGGCAATACCGAGGTGTACACTATTCCATCTAGCGGAGGCGAACCACTTAGGCTCACCTACACAGCAACAAACAAACGAGATGATTTGGGCGATCGCATGGGTCCAAACAACATTGTTGTGGCTTGGACTCCCGATGGCAAAGAGATTATGTATCGTAACAGAATAAGCAATGGATTTAGTGGCAAGCTAGAACTTGTTAGCCGTGATGGAGGACTTTCAACAGAACTTCCGCTACCCGAGGGAGGTTTTGCAAGCTATTCGCCCGATGGCAAAAAGCTAGCCTATAACCGTGTTATGCGTGAGTTTAGAACATGGAAAGAGTATAAAGGTGGCATGGCAGACGATGTGTGGGTATATGACCCAGCAGCACAAAGCGTTACCAACATTACCGAGAATGTAGCACAAGATATTCACCCAATGTGGATTGGTGACAACATATATTACATTAGCGATCGAGATGGTGTAATGAACCTTTTTGCATATAACACTACTAGCAAATCGACAACAAAGGTCACAAACTTTACCGAGTATGATATAAAGTTCCCAACATCGCATGGCAATATAATTGTGTTTGAGAATGGTGGCTATATATATAAATTCGATGTAGCGAATCAAAAGCCCGAGAAGATAAATATCACACTAAAGAGTGATAATATCTATGCCCGCAAAGACTACAAAGATGGTGCAAACTACATTACTAGCGCATCGGCATCGCCAAATGGCGATATGGTGGCGGTAACGACTCGTGGCGAACTATTCAACATTCCTGCACAAGAGGGAGTTTCGAGATATATTGTTCGCACACCGGGCTCAAACGATCGCCGAGGCACATACTCACCAAATGGTGAATACATTGCATACATTGGCGATGGCACGGGCGAGAACGAAATATATTTATATAATGTAAAGTCAGGAGAGAGCCGTGGTTTGAGCAAATCGAACAAAAGCTATATCACGTCTATTCAGTGGAGCCCCGACTCTAAGACAATTGTGCTAACAGATCGCAAAAACAATATACGCAAAATAGATGTAGCATCGGGCAAAGAGAGCCATCTTGCTCATTTTGAAATGGGAGGAGCATGGGGTGTGAGTTTTTCGCCAGATAGCCGTTGGATAAGTTATTCGAGATCGAGTGCTACCGACTACTCTATTGTATATATCTATGACCTTGTAGAGGGCAAAGAGTACCCAGTTACCGATAAGTGGTATAGCTCGTCACAGCCTACTTTCTCGGCAGATGGCAAGTATTTGATATTTGCATCGGAGCGTGACTTCAATCCAATTTATGGATATTTGGAATGGAACCACGTATATACTCGAATGGGAGGCGTGTATCTTGCTCTACTAGCAAATACTACCCCATCACCATTGCTAGAGCAAGATCCATCGATTGAGCCAGCAAAAAAAGATACCACAGCAAACAAAGTAACAAAGATTGACCCTATTAATTTTTCGGAGCGTATAGTTAAGCTGCCTCTTTCGGCTGGTAACTACGGTAATTTCTATGGCGATAACGACAAGATATACTACCACAACGCAGGCTCGACATATATGTACGACTTAAAAAAGCGTGAGCAAAGCGAAATAGCCAAAGGTGCATATATGAGCGTAACGACAGGGTCGAAAAAGGCTCTATTCTCAAAAGGCAAGCAGCTTTTTGTTACCGATATTCCTAGCTCGAAAATATCGCTAGATAAGGCAATCAACCTTAGCAATATGAAGGTAGAGGTAGATTATAAAAAAGAGTGGGCACAAATTTTTGACGAAGCATGGCGAGCATTCCGTGATGGTTTTTACCTAGAAAATATGCACGGGCACGACTGGGCTAAGATTCGCAAAAAATATGAGCAACAGCTACCATATGTGGCTAGCCGACTAGACCTTAACTACTTAATTGGAGAGATGATAGCCGAGCTTGGTGTTGGCCATTCATATGTTAACCCGGGCGAATACGAGGGCAAAGCAAAACGCATACCTCAAGGCTTGTTAGGTGCCGAAATATCGAGAGACAAGAGTGGTTATTTCCGCCTAGATAAAATACTAAAAGGTGCATCGTGGAGCAGCAAACTTCGCTCGCCACTTACCGAGGCTGGAGTCGATGTCAACGAGGGCGACTACATAATTGCCATTGATGGTCGTGACCTAAGCAATGTTAAAGACTTGTACTCTACGCTTGTGGGCAAGGCAAATGTACCAACAGAGCTAACAATTAACTCATCGCCCAAGAGCGAAGGAGCGCACAAAGTGGTTATTAAACCTCTTGACGAGGAGTATTCGCTATATCACTACAACTGGATTCAGCGCAACATAGCCCTAGTCGATAGCCTAACAAACGGCAGAGTAGGATATATTTATATACCAGATATGGGGCCCGAGGGCTTGAACCAATTCTCTCGTTATTTCTATCCACAGCTAGATAAAGAGGCACTCATTATAGATGATAGAGCAAATGGTGGTGGTAATGTATCGCCAATGATACTTGAGAGATTATCACGCGAGCCATATCGCCTAACGATGAGCCGTCACAGCACAAAGATTGGGACAGTGCCCGATGCTACGCTTGTGGGGCCAATGGTGTGTTTGGTTAACAAATATTCGGCTTCGGATGGCGATTTGTTCCCTTGGGGATTCAAACGTTTGGGGCTAGGTAAACTGATTGGTACTCGCACTTGGGGCGGTATTATTGGCATTAGTGGGCCACTTCAGTATATGGATGGTACCGATATTCGTGTACCGTTCTTTACTAGCTACGATGCAAAGAGTGGCCAATGGATGGTCGAGAACCACGGTGTTGACCCCGATATTGTAATAGATAACGACCCTATTCGTGAGGCTCGTGGCGAGGATCAACAACTAGAGCGTGCTATCGAAGAGATTCTAAAAGAACTAAAGACAGCAAAAACCATAAAGGATTTGCCGGCTGTTCCTGCTCCACGCAACTGGGCAAGATAGGCATAAAGATTGAAATAAATGGGGGCATGACTAGCAGTAAAGCGTTAGTCATGCCCCTATTTATTAGCAAAATCGTCATTTTTAACTATGAAATTATATAAAAAAATGACTACCTTTGTTTCTGATGTTTCACCCCAATAGAAGTAGATGATGTCATTATTAACAAAGATAGCAAACATTGTGCTCCTCCCTAGACAGAGGGCAATTGAGCGCAGCAAAAAAGAACCGATAGTCGTTCAACACGAGCAGCTAAAACGACTTTTGAAAGCACTTCCACGCACACTTTATGGGCGTGAGATTGGTTTTACGGGTGAGGGTTACGAAAGTTTTGCAAAAAACGTCCCTGTTGTCGAGTATGATGATATTTCTAAATATACACGGTTAGCACTAGATGGCGAAAAGGATATTTTGTGGCCAGGGCGTGTGTCGTGGATTGCTAAATCATCGGGCACAACAGCAGATCGCAGCAAATATATCCCCGTTACATACGATGCACTATACAAAGGGCAGTTTAGAGGTGGGCAAGATGCCCTTGCCATTTATATGGATCTAAACCCCAATACCAAAATATTCGAGGGTAAGACTCTAACACTAGGCGGTAGCCGCTCAATTGAGCGAGGCAAAGATGGCGGAGCATTCACAGGTGATTTATCGGCTATTATGATTGATAATGCACCATGGATTTCGTCAATTATTCGTGAGCCAAGACGTGAGATTGCGCTCATTGCCGATTTTCCACAAAAGTGTGAAGCTATTTGCCGAGAGTTAAGGGATGTTGATATTCGCTCGTTTTCGGGTGTTCCATCATGGAACCTTGTGTTACTATCACAAATGGTAGAGTATGCAGGTGTCGATAACATTTTGCAGGTGTGGGAAAATATGGAACTTTTTATTCATGGCGGCATTTCGTTTGTGCCATATCGTGAAAGGTTCGAAAAGCTAATTCCATCGCCACAGATGCACTATATCGAAACCTATAACGCATCTGAGGGCTTCTTTGCCGTTGCCGATAGCTTTGATAGGGACGATATGCTCCTAATGCTAGACTATGGCATATTCTATGAATTTTTGCCAATGT
Organism: uncultured Rikenellaceae bacterium; assembly: GCA_964370235.1. Classification (GTDB taxonomy): domain Bacteria; phylum Bacteroidota; class Bacteroidia; order Bacteroidales; family Rikenellaceae; genus CAYJIL01. The sequence continues at coordinate 19,970 of CAYJIL010000037.1, forward strand.
CAGACCTTGACGACCACACAAAGGTAGTACCACTAGAGGGCGTTAAGACAGGCGTTAACTATGCAATGATAATTAGCACCACATCGGGTTTGTGGCGATATATGATAGGCGACACAGTAGAGTTTACATCTACCGACCCATACCGCATACGCATTACTGGGCGCACGAGCCACTGCATAAATGTGTTTGGCGAAGAGGTAATGGTGTCGGCAAGCGATAGGGCAATAGATGCAGCTTTGAGGGCAACTTCGGCACAATTGGTAGACTATACAGTTGCACCCAAGTATATGGAAATTGGCAGCAAGGGTGCACACCAATGGCTAGTGGAATTTAGCCACGAGCCAAACGATATTAATCTCTTTGCAAAGGTACTCGATAGTACTCTGTGTGCTATCAACTCAGATTATGCAGCAAAACGAGAGGGTGGCTCTACCCTAGCAGCACCACTAGTTACCGAGGTGAGAAAAGGTACGTTTATGAAGTGGATGAGCTCCCGTGGCAAAGTGGGTGGACAAAACAAAATACCTCGTCTTTCGAGCAAGAGAGATTACGTTGAGCAACTTTTAAAATTTAATATATAAATTATGTATCTAGCAGTTTCGGGAAATATAGGTAGCGGCAAGACAACCCTTGTTGAACTACTAGCTGATAGATTTGGGGCGACTCCATATTACGAGAACATCGAGAACCCATATCTCGATGACTTCTACCAAGATATGGCAAAGTGGTCATTCAAGCTACAGATTTGTTTCCTAGGAAACAAGGCTAAGCAAATTGAGCAAATTAGAGCATCAAAAGAGTCTGTTGTTCAAGACCGTACAATAATGGAGGAGGGTCACATATTTGTTACCAATCTGCGTGATATGGGGCTTATGAACGGCAGAGACTACGATGCGTATATGTCGATATTTAATATTATCGAACCTAGCGGAGGTACTCCCGACCTTGTAATATTTTTGAGAGGCTCTATCGAAACACTCATTAAGCAAATTCATCGCCGAGGTCGTGCATACGAAATGAACATCGATCGCAGCTATCTTCATGCACTTAACGAGCTATACAACAACTGGATAGACAATATATACAGCGGCGAAAAACTAATCATCGATGTAGATGATTTAGACTTTGTTGAGTCTAACGAAGATCTTAACAAAGTGTTTGCTATTATAGAATCAAAAATAAAAGAGCTAAATATTAACAGAGGTGAAACCAGAGTTTAAAGAACAAGCAAGACAATTATTCGCAAACGAGGCCGATGAATTTCTAGCATCGCTAGATACTCCTGCCGAGGTTTCAGTTAGATATAATCCACTAAAGCTCAATGATAAAGAGCAAATGATGGAGGGGGATACTGTTGTGTGGAGCACAAATAGTGTCTACCTTAACCAAAGGCCATCGTTTACTCTCGACCCACATTTTCATGCAGGACTATACTATGTGCAAGAGGCATCATCAATGTTTCTCGAAGCACTTGTTGCACCATACCTTGCGCAAACTAGCGGTCATTTGCGTGCGCTAGATTTGTGTGCTGCTCCCGGTGGCAAAAGCACCCATTTGGCTGCAATGCTAGCAGGCAGGGGCTTGGTTGTGGCAAACGAAGTAATAGCTGCTCGTAGTTCGATACTTAGAGAGAACGCACAGCGGTGGGGAACGGGCAATATATGTGTAACTTCGTCTGACCCCAAACAGTTTGCACAAGCACAAGAGATGTTTGATATTCTGCTAATTGATGCACCGTGTTCGGGTGAAGGAATGTTTCGCAAAGATTTAGGCGCAAGAGACGAGTGGTCACCCGAGGGGGTAGAGCTGTGCACGGCACGCAGCAAGCGAATTATTGCCGATGCAATAGAATCGCTGAGAGATGGCGGCTTGTTTGTATATAGCACATGTACATTCAACAAAAGCGAAAACGAAGAGATGCTAGAGTGGATTTCGCAAAACTACACAGTCTCTAACTTCGATATTGATATGCCCGATAGTACTATCACCATTACTCATAGTGCTGCAATCAAAGGATATAGATTCCTGCCACACAAATGTAGAGGCGAGGGCATGTTTATGGCTGCAATGATAAAAGGCGATACGGTTAGCGATAGGGTTGAACCAAGGCTGCCAAAAGCAAAGAAGGGAGCAGCTGCCCCCATCTCAAAAAAAGAGATAGAAACGCTTAGGAGCTATGTTAAAAATGGCGAAGATATAGATTTTCTAGTGTCACCCGATGGCGATATATATGGCGTACCTAGTACCGATTATAATTTTATTAGCTGGCTTAGGGCTAATTTCAATCTTAGGTATTCGGGTGTACAAATGGGTAAACTATTTGGCGGAGAGTTGCGCCCAGCACATCCGCTTGCACTATATCATGGGCTAGAGCAAAAATTTGCGGTGAGCGAACTATCGCTCGAAGATGCGCTAAACTATTTGCGATCGGCACAAATAGATGTAGAGCTGTTTAAAGATGGCATAAATCTACTATGCTATAAATCGACACCTATTGGCTTTGTAAAGCGTGTAGGCAGGCGATATAATACACTATTGCCATCATCGGCTAGGATTATGAACCTATAACGACAATT
>CAYJIL010000038.1:0-2460 GCA_964370235.1 uncultured Rikenellaceae bacterium
CCCACAGGCTTTTGCCTATGGGATATTTTGTAATGTTACTTACTAGAAGATATGATTATCTTGAGTGACGCTTGCGCTCGTTCTCGTCTAGGTAGATCTTACGAAGACGCATAGAGTTTGGTGTTACCTCTACGTACTCGTCCTCCTGAATGTACTCTAGTGCCTCCTCTAGCGAGAAGATGATTGCTGGTGCAATGCTGTTCTTTTCGTCTGAACCACTAGCACGCATATTTGTTAGTTTCTTGCTCTTTGTAAGGTTGATTACAAGGTCGCCAGCACGTGTGTTCTCACCCACTACCTGACCACAGTAAATATCATCACCCGGGCTAACAAAGAACTTACCTCTATCTTGTAGCTTGTTAATTGCGTATGCAAAAGCATTACCTGTCTCCATAGAGATAAGAGAACCGTTTGTACGAATCTCAATATCGCCTTTGTATGGCTCAAAGTCTTTGAAACGGTGCGACATAACAGCCTCACCTGCAGTAGCAGTCAAAAGGTTACTACGCAAACCAATAATACCTCTCGATGGAATATCAAAGATTAGCTTATTGCGCTCATTCTTGCTCTCCATGTTCAAAAGAGTACCTTTACGCTTAGTAGCAAGCTCAATAGCGCGGCCAGCATACTCCTCTGGAAGGTCGATTGTTAGCTCCTCGATAGGCTCACACTTTCTACCATCAATCTCCTTGATGATAACTCGTGGCTGACCCACCTGCAACTCATAACCCTCACGACGCATAGTCTCAATAAGAACCGAAAGGTGAAGTACACCACGACCATAAACCACAAAGCTCTCTGCCGTAGGACCATCCTTAACACGAAGTGCAAGGTTCTTCTCTAGCTCACGATCCAAACGATCTTTTAGGTGACGAGAAGTAACAAACTTACCATCCTTACCAAAGAAAGGTGAGTCGTTAATAGTGAATAGCATACTCATTGTTGGCTCATCAATTGCAATTGGAGTAAGTGCCTCTGGGTTTTCGCCATCGGCAATAGTATCACCAATATCAAAGCCCTCAACGCCTACAACGGCACAAATTTCGCCACACTCAACTGTGTCTACTTTGCTCTTACCTAGTCCGTCGAATAGCATTAGCTCACGTACACGGCTCTTAATCATTTCGCTACCGTCTCTCTTGCAAAGCGTTACCGCCATACCCGACTTTAGCTCACCACGTGTTAGCTTACCAACCGCAATACGACCCACATATGGTGAGTGCTCTAGCGATGTGATAAGTAGCTGAGGTGTACCCTCCTCTACACTTGGTGCAGGAATCTCTTCGATGATAGTGTCTAGCAGAGGGGTAATATCGCCCGCTCCTTGGTCTTGCCAATCGGTAGACATCCAGCCCTGCTTAGCACTTCCGTATATAGTTTTGAAATCTAGCTGCTCCTCTGTTGCATCTAGCGAGAACATCAAATCGAATACCTCTTCTGATACTTCCTCGGGACGACAGTTAGTCTTATCTACTTTGTTTACAACAACAATAGGTTTCTTGCCCATAGCAAGTGCCTTTTGAAGAACGAAACGTGTCTGTGGCATAGTGCCCTCAAAAGCATCTACAAGCAGAAGTACACCATCTGCCATGTTTAGCACACGCTCTACCTCACCACCAAAGTCGGAGTGACCCGGAGTGTCGATAATGTTAATTTTATATCCCTTGTAGTTTACCGAGACATTCTTGGCTAGGATAGTGATACCTCTCTCACGCTCTAGGTCGTTGTTATCGAGAATTAGGTCGCCACTACTTTGGTCCTCTCTAAATAGCTTTCCTTGAAGAATCATCTTGTCAACCAGTGTAGTCTTACCGTGGTCAACGTGTGCGATGATAGCAATGTTTCTTAGTTTTTGCATCTTATCATATTAGTTTTTAGCCAGCCTCACAGATGGCCATGCGAGCACTACTGAGTGCTTTCTGGCTACAAAGGTAATCTTTTAGTGGCTATATTCAAAACTATATTTTAACTAAGAGCACATTAACCATATTTTAACAATGTATTTTACCACTAGCTAAGCACAATTTGGTATGTCGATTTGAGCCTCTTTTGCCTCTCTCTATGGTCGGGCATATAGCTCTCAAGCAGAGCATAAAAGCTCTTTGAGTGGTTCATATGCACCATATGGCATAACTCGTGCATAATTACATACTCTATGAGCTGCATATCCATGCGCACAAGTTCGACATTAAAGCGAATAACTCTTTTTGAACTACACTGCCCCCAATAGCTACGAATAAATTTTAGTTCTAGCTTGGTGGGCGAAACACCCTCTTTGGCAGCAAACTCTTTGCATAGTAGCGCAAGTGGCTCTTTAATGTGTGTAACGGCTTGTTTGTTATAAAAGTTCATTAATAGCACCCTTACACGCCTTGTGTCTGTTGTATAAACACATATCATATCGCCCTCAATCCTAACATCCTCGTTGCTAGTCACTAGTTTTACTTCGAGCCTATATTT
>CAYJIL010000038.1:2560-5744 GCA_964370235.1 uncultured Rikenellaceae bacterium
CTATAAACATATCTTCGTCAATTATCTCTACCGACAATTTTTCTGCCTTGGCTAGCTTGGCAGGGCCTATGCCACTACCTGCCAGCAGGTAATCTGTCTTTGACGATACCGAAGATAGGTTTCGACCACCATGTGCCTCGATCATTGCCTTTAGCTCGTCACGAGAGTGCTTTACAAACACGCCCGAAATAACAAACGCTTTGCCCTCTAGCGAAACAGAGAGTTTTTCTATTTGCTCCTGCTCCATTTGTAGGCCATAGCTTTGTAGTTTTTCGATGGTGGTAATATTGTGTACATTATCAAAGTAGTCGATTATGCTATCTGCAATCTTATCGCCCACCTCCTCTATTTCGAGTAGTTGTTCTCGGGATGCCGTTGCCAAAGCACTCATACTACCCAGCGATGCAGCAATTTTTTTTGCCGTAGTTTGCCCAACATACCTAATGCCTATTGCAAATAGCAAACGTGCAAAGGGTACGCTCTTGCTTTGCTCGATACTCTCTATAACTTTGGCAGCCGAACGCTCGCCCATTCTCTCTAGTGGCTCTAGCTGTGCCGCTGTCAGTGTGTACAAGTCGCTATAATCACGCACAAGCCCCTCGCGCAGTAGTAGCTCGATGGTCTCTTCGCCTAGCGAATCTATATTCATAGCCTTGCGAGCTATAAAGTGAATAATACGACCTGCTATTTGGGGAGGACAGCCCATCGAATTTGGGCAGTAGTGCTTTGCCTCGCCCTCCTCTTTTACTAGCAAAGTACCACAAGCAGGGCACTTGTCTATATACTCAAAAGGCACCGAGAAAATATCTCGTTGTGTTTTTTCTACGCCTGTAACCTTGGGGATAATCTCGCCCCCCTTCTCTACCAAAACTCTATCTCCAATGCGAATATCTAGCAGTTTTATCTGCTCGGCATTATGCAAAGAGGCACGACGAACGGTTGTTCCTGCCAAACGAACGGGCGCAAGGTTTGCCACAGGGGTAATAGCTCCCGTGCGCCCCACCTGAAAATCGATCGATAGCAGCTCGGTAGCTACACTCTCGGCCTTAAACTTATATGCCACCGCCCATCTAGGAGCCTTTGCCGTAAAGCCTAGCTGAGATTGTAACGATATGCTATCTACCTTTACAACTACACCATCGGTATCATATGGTAGTTTTTTGCGAGCCTTATCCCAATGGTTAATAAAGTCCATTACTGCGTCTATACCCACTACTCGTTTTGAGTGCTCAGATGTTTTAAAACCCCATTCAGCCGCCATTTGTAGCGTTTGGTAGTGTGAATCGCTCACAGCACTATCGCTGTTTATACCATACAAAAAACCATCGAGCCCTCGTTGAGCCACTACTTGCGAAGATTGCTGCTTGAGAGTTCCAGCGGCAGCATTACGAGGGTTGGCAAATGGCTGTTCGCCTATATCTTCTCGCTCGATATTAAGCCTCTCAAACGAGGCATGGGGCAACAATATCTCGCCCCTTATCTCAAAGCTACTTGGGTAACCCTCGCCCCTTAGTTTCATGGGGACACTCTTTATTGTTTTAACGTTAGATGATACATCGTCACCTCTTTCGCCATCGCCCCTAGTGAGTGCATATATAAATTCACCATTTTCATACAACAAAGATATGGCGCTACCGTCGAATTTGAGCTCGCAGCAGTAGGCAATATCGTCACCACCAACCTCTTTTGCTATGCGGTTATGAAAATCTTGTAAATCTTGGCTACTATATGTGTTAGATAAAGAGAGCATTGGATAGCGATGTGCTCGCTGCTCAAACGACTTTACTAGGTCGCTACCTACTCTCACCGATGGCGAAAGTGGGTCATAAAGGTTGGGATTTTGCGCCTCAAGAGCTATGAGCTCTGCCATTAACTCATCGTAGTGCATGTCCGATATTTGTGGATCGTTTTGCACATAGTACTTATAGTTATGGTCGTTTAGCTCATTGCGCAAACTCTCTATTCTCTCTTTTTGGTCGTTCATGTTTATTAGTTATATGGTGAATGGTGACACATGCACCGTCTTAAAATTACTATTTGATAAATTATAGCAAAGATAGTAAATTAGAATTACTCTAAAAATAGCACAAAGTTATTTACCCCTTTAAACAATAAATTTTGAAAAAAAAGTCTAAAACTGTTTCTTGTTTTCATTTTTTGGTGTAATATTGTACCATCAATAGCAAGTAGTAACACCTATAAATTATGACAACTCAATGAAAAAGAAGATTGTAACTAGCTACCAAAACCTATCAGACTCTATTAAGGAGAAGGTAAAAGAAAAATATCCTTATGGATACCAAGATAGCATGATCCGAATCGACAAGGGTCCAAACGACTTTTTCTACGCAATTATGCTAGAGACCGAGGAGGTGAGCTACCTTATTAAGATAGATGTTAAGGTTGACAATAAGCTAGTAGATGACAAGGATTACTTTATCGACGAAATTAAAGGAGAAGATGAAGTAGCCGAGGAAGACGAAGACGAGTAATCGTAGTGGAGCCATAGTGGTTTCACATCTACTAAATATTAAAAAAATGGCCAAAAAATTCATCTGTACTGTATGTGGTTACACACATATGGGCGAACAGGCACCTGAGCAGTGCCCACAATGTAAAGTTCCTGCTTCTAAGTTTAAAGAGGTAGTTGAGAGTGATAACAACCTAGAATGGGCTGACGAGCACCGTCTTGGCGTAGCAAAAGATATCGATAGCGAAGTGCTAGAGGGTCTTAAGGCTCACTTCATGGGCGAGTGTACAGAGGTAGGTATGTACCTAGCGATGAGCCGTCAAGCAGACCGTGAGGGTTACCCAGAAGTTGCCGAAGCATATCGTCGTATAGCTTGGGAAGAGGCTGAGCACGCTGCAAAATTTGCTGAGCTACTAGGCGAAGTGGTTTGGGATACAAAAACAAACCTAAAGGCTCGTATGGAGGCAGAAGCTGGTGCTTGTGCTGACAAAAAGCGTATCGCTACACGTGCTAAGGAGCTAGGTCTTGATGCTGTACACGATACAGTACACGAAATGTGTAAGGACGAGGCTCGTCACGGCCAAGCGTTCGAGGGTCTTTACAACAGATTCTTTAAGAACTAATACATCAAATTAGTTATATTTATGGGGGCATCTCGATTAAATTCGAGATGCCCTCTTTTTTGTATTTATACGGTTGGGATAGTGCTAGTTC
>CAYJIL010000038.1:5844-21660 GCA_964370235.1 uncultured Rikenellaceae bacterium
AAGTAGTGCTACATAATAAAACAATAAACTTCTTTTTCAGGCCCACTAGGTAGAGCTTTTATGTAACTCGATTAGAATATTGAAATTACACAGGACTTGGATTTTTTATTGGACAACAATAATATTAATGGGTTTTAACAATTGTGCTTGATATGAGAAATATAGTTAAAATTGGAATTATTTCACTCCTAGCCATTTTTGTGAAATGCAGCAAGAGTGATGCCGACATACAGGGCGATATCCAAGAGGACGAACGTGATATTCTCATCGAACTTTACGATGCCCTTGGGGGTGATGATTGGTTGAAAAATAGCGGCTGGAAGAGCGACCTTGCTCTAGATAAATGGTATGGTGTCGATACCGACAGTAACGGTAGTGTAGTCTCAATTAACCTAGCCAATAATAACCTAGAGGGCGAGCTATCTAGCTCGATTGGTGGGCTTAGCAATTTGCACAAGTTAGACATTGGGGGCAACAATATAGGTGGCAAACTCCCCTTGCAACTAGGTACGCTCAACAAGCTAGAGTCTATTATACTGTCACAAAATAGATTTACAGGCTCAATCCCCATGAGTTTGCAGCAAGATGCCGACTTGTGGAATAAAATAGCATGGACCATACTCCAACAACAAGACGAATATGGCTTTAATAGCGGTTTTGAGCCCATATACATAAGCCCCACAACAGTTACCACAATAGATGGAAAGACAATAAATATGGGCGAGTTTTGGGCTTCAAACGAGCTAACTTGTGTCATACAGTGGCAAACACAACACAACGCTAGTGCTCTATACCTTGCAACCATTAATAGTTTATATAACCAATACTCATCGCAAGGTTTTAATGTTATCTCATTTTGCAACGAAGATGATGTCTCAAAAATTAGAGATTATGTAAACTCATATAATATTGTGGGCGAAGTTTTCCAAATACAAGACAACACAAACCACATTGCCACAATGCCAACTAGCCCATCGCTCATTTATGCCATTGTAGACAAAAGCGGCAAAATTTTACACTCCGAGTCGATTTACCAACCCACTACATCGTTTAATCGAGAGCAAGCTACCATCGATTTTGTAACGAGCCGTTTAACAGGTCAAATGCCCATTAGACAGTATGAATCGGCGGACTATTCACAAAATGGTACTATATCACAACTACAACATGCCAGCCGGGGCAATGGCATAGATGTAGTTATTATGGGAGATGGCTTTGCAGACAGTGACATGACAAGTGGTGGCGAGTACGAGAGGCGTATGACAGAGGCAATGGAGCACTTCTTTTCGGAAGAACCATTCAAGAGTTTTAGGGATCGCTACAACGTATATATGGTAAAGGTTGTATCGCCAAACGATGGAATAGGCGAAGGTAAAGAAACAGCCCTTAGCTCTAGGTACGAAGAGGGAACTGCAATAAGCGGCGATTACTACATGATATTTTCCTATGCAAAAAAGGTGCGTAGCTTGCAGCAAGTAGATAATCTCACCATAATTAATGTGGTAAATTCGCCTCAATATGGTGGCACCAGCTATATGTACTCAAGTGGTGCATCAATATCGTTTTGCCCCATTATTTCGGGCAGTAGCGAAGAGTTTCGCAAGGTAATTGTACACGAGGCAGCAGGGCATGGTTTTGGTAAACTCATCGACGAGTATGTGACCCACCATACCGACACAGCACCTGCAAGCCATATAGCTAGAATTGAGAATTACCACCAAAATAATTGGGCAGCAAATATCGACTACACAAACGACCCGAGCCAAGTTAGGTGGGCACACCAGCTTAGCGACCCCCGATACAGTGGGCTAGTGGGCATATACGAAGGTGCGTTTTTATATGGCTACGGAGTATATAGGCCTAGCCAGCAGAGTATTATGAGATACAATGTCGGAGGATTTAATTCACCCTCACGAGAAGAGATATATCGCCGTATTATGGTGCAGTCGGGCGAAGAGTTTTCGTACGAAAATTTTGCTCTTTGGGATGCTATCAATCGCACACCCACAAACACTTCGCAAGCACTAGAGGCTACAACAAGAGTAGATGAATCGGTATTTATACCATTTGCTCCTCCCATATTTATTCAAGAAAACCAGTAGCGCTCACCTGCTTTATTGCTCTATTGGTGGTTGAGGAGAATTAGTAGCGAATTTATGTACGGCATAGATTACACTAACACATAGCATATATATATTATACGTCAATGGAGGTGTCCCGAGAATTAAATCTAGACACCTCCATTGATTATGAGTTTATAGTTTATTTTTTGTGCACAAGCACATTAGCTATAGAGTTTATTAACATACAAAACAGCAAAGGATACAAGTAGCAAAAATACAAAAAGTGCTCCACCAATTGCCTTGAGCTTGTTGGTACTGTCGTTTTGCTCATACCACTCATCGTTATAGGCATAGTATAGGTGTGTGGCAGTAATTGCTCCGTGTTTCTTTTGTGCTAGTAGCGCACGTACTTCGGGCGAAATTTGACGTTTTTGCCCAATTGGCAACACAATCTCTTTGTCGCTCTCTTGGTATTTTGCCTCAAACATTGCAGCCACTTTTTCGCCATCGGCCAATGTAACAACATATATTGGGCACATCAAGTCACGATTGACATAGCTAGTTGTGTAGTTTGGCACTTGTCGTGTATTTCCTATGCGTGCAGAACGCTTTGTTCTCACATTACTTTGCTGCACTGGATCTACCCAGCTACTTCGCAAATATACTCCACTCTTTGTTGCACTAACCGACTCCATCGCCGCATACGATATTGCCTTTAGGTTGTTAAATTGCTCTTTTGATTTTATAATTTCGATATCGCTACCAGCCTTCATTCCTAATGGTGATGTTACCATAGACAAATCTTTGCAGTTTATCTCCTGCTGCTCCATCGATATCCAATTAGTTGAAAAGCAAACAAAGCAATAGTAGCTTGTTAAAAGAATAATTGCCCCTACTAAGTATTGTAATATCTTTTTTACCATAATTATCTGTTTCTTGTTCTACCAACCATCCTTATTATCTCGCCAACAATAAATACTGGTGATGTTGCTCCAATAATAATTAGCCACTCTTTTGCTGCCAAAGGCTCGACACTAAACATTTCGCCACCAAAGCTAACTATTAGTACTTGCCCCACTACAATTAACAAGGCAATGAGCATAAAGCCTTTTTCCGAAGTTATTTTTGTGAGCGCACTACTAGAGGCTGTATCGTATGCTTTGCAGTTAAACATATTCCAAAACTGAATCATCACAAAGCTCGAAAAGAATATCGCCATAGCTTTTGTAGGCGTGTATAGCTCATATAAATGGCCTCTCACACCCAGTAGCACAGCTATAAACAGTGCACCCGTTACAAGTATGCCCTTTGCCATAGATGGAGTAATGATAAAGTCGCTTTGGCGGCGAGGTTTTTGTTTCATTACCGATCTGCTAGGCGAAAGCGAAGCTAGTGCCGTAGCTGCAAAGGTGTCCATAATAATGTTTACCCATAGCATTTGTGTTATCGTTAGAGGGCTTTGTGTACCCATTACAGCACCTAGCAAAACTATAATAACAGCAATAACATTAATCGTTAGCTGGAACAATATAAAACGCTGTATGTTTTTGTATAGCGAACGTCCCCAAACTACTGCCTCTACGATGCTAGCAAAAGAGTCATCAAGTAGCGTTATATCGCCTGCCTCCTTGGCAACCGATGTGCCCGACCCCATCGCAAGACCTACGTTTGCAAAGTTAAGAGCTGGTGCATCGTTTGTGCCATCTCCCGTTACAGCAACAACCCTGCCACGTTTTTGTAGTAGTCTAACTAGTCGTTGTTTGTCTGACGGCCTTGCTCTAGACATTATCTTTAGGGTTTCGACTCTCTCTAGCAGCTCCTCGTCACTAAGTGCTTCGAACTCGACACCCGTTATGCGCTCACTATCGCCATCGACATTGTCGTCCCATAGCCCAATTTGACGTGCTATTTCGGTTGCCGTAGCAGGAGTATCACCCGTTACTATTTTTACATCTATACCCGCCGACATTGCATCGCCAATTGCTGCTGGCACATCCTCACGCACAGGGTCAGATATAGCAACCACTCCCATAAAGGTTAGCTTGTGGCTATCGAGAATCTCTTGTGCACTCTGGTTGTCACTAATCTCAATCATTGCAAAACCAAGTGTACGATATGCATGGTTTTGGTATGTTGTTAGCCTTTGTACAAAGCTATCTTTGTGCTTTGCCATATCGTCAAGGCTAGCGCCTAACGATATTTTATCACACATCGACATTACCACCTCGGGCGCCCCTTTTATATATAGTACTCGCTTGCCACTAATAGCTTTTGAGTCTACTAGCGTTGCCATGTATTTGCGAGCAGTCGAGAATACTATTCTATCTGCAATTTTTGCACCCTCTCTAATTGACAAGTAATTTACATCCTGCCCCTTTAGCCATAAAAGAAGTGCTGCTTCGGTAGGGTTACCAATCACTCCCGTTGTGCCATCTTCGGCAGTCTCTAGGTGGGCTGTGCTATTGGCAGCCATTGCCTCATATACCAGCTCTTTGTTGCCTGCCTCTGCCATTGGGAAGTGAGTTTCGCCCACAACCATTCTGTTTTGAGTAAGAGTTCCGGTTTTGTCGGTACATATAACATCGATAGCACCCATAGTCTCCGATGCGTGCATTTTTCTTACCAAGTTATTGCTCTTTAACATTCGTTTCATATTAAGAGCAAGGCTCAGCGTTACGCTCATTGGCAGACCCTCTGGTACTGCTACCACAATAAGGGTAACTGCCACCATAAAGTGGTTGAGAATCGATGCTACCATGTCGCCATCTATCCACGAACTAGCCGATAGGGGGTTTATGCCCATTAGGTAAATAACACCCGATCCTGCTATCATTACCCCAAGCCCCATTACTAACCACATAAACCAACCAATACTCTCTATCTTTAGCGTAACTTCACGCTTTGTAGCAATTGAGATAGCGTCTTTAAGGGTAGGAATCCACACTTTTGCAATGGCAATAAAAAGCGACAAAAGCGACAGCATAAGTAGCTCTATTTGCCCCGGTGCATAGCTTTTGCCGTGTGCAAATAGGTCGCTAAAAAGTAGCGCATTAAATACCACTAGCGCAATAGTGAATGCTGCAACTCCAATCATTTGTGCTAAACCATCGAGCTGCTTAGTAAGAGGTGTTTTCTCCTCTACCTTAACGCTAGAGGCAATTGCCACCTTACCAAACTCGGTTGAATCGCCAATCGAAATTACCTGAGCTACCGCCGAACCCTCCATAATGGTGGTGCTGCGGTAAATCATATTAGATGGGTAGGTTGCAGTTTTGCTAAACTCGCTCTCAACAGTTGTTTTGCGTATAATAAGCTCGCCTGTTAGTGTCGATTCATTAACATTTAGCGACATTGATTCTAGCAATTTTGCATCTGCCGGAATCTCATCACCTGTCTCTAATATTATAATATCGCCTACTACTATCTCTCGCTTTGCAACTTCGGTAACTTTGCCATCACGCATAACCCTAACTGGAGTTTCGTCACCAATAGCATTTAGCATATCAAATTTGCGCTGTGCGTCATACTCAAAGTAAAAACCCACACCGGTAGCCAACATAATTGCAGCTACGATTCCAATTGTTTCGGCATATTCGTTATGTGATATCGAGATTACCAGCGACAGAGCTGCGGCGATCAAAAGTATCCTTATTATTGGGTCTTCGAATTTCTCTATAAATAGCTTCCAAAGCGATTCTTGCTTAGGTGGAGTAATAATATTTTCGCCGTGTTTTGCTCGGCTAATTTCAACCTCTTGCTGGGTTAAACCTCTATGCTTCATTTAATCACAATATTTATTAAAGCACAAAAATAATAAAAAGAGTCCGTAATATCATAATTTCGACAAAAATAACTGATTATAGGTACTCCTGAGCGTGTTTTGCGGTTAAGCACACTAACCCAACTAAGTTATTGATTTACAGACAAAACATCTATTATCGTTAATTATTTGCAAACTATCAGCCATATTACTACAAATTACATAATATGACAAATTATCAAAAAATTGAACATTATTTGCCACAATACACAAAAAACCTGCCTAACTTTTGTTGTTAGACAGGTTTTTTGTGAGTTATGGTTTGCGCTAGCCTATTACGACTATTCCCAACCCCATGGTGCATCTGGTGTTTCAACCTCTTTTGTTAGATCAAAACTTACCGAAAAGACTCTTGGCGAGCCAATGCGTCTTAGGTTATATGTATATTTTGTGTCGTCAATAGTAATCCACCACACATTATAAGCTGCATGATCTAAAAGGTCACGAGTAAACTGGTCGGCAGGGAACATCTGCATATTTGCACTACCAGTGTTTGGTGTCCAACCGCCATACATAGTTACCTCGTCATCGCTACCATCCTCTTTTCGGTGGTCGTGCTTTAGAAGGATGCGATCGTTCTCTAGCGTTAGTATCCATGTGCGTGATTTGTTTTCGCCTACAAAAAACGGAATGTATAGTTTATTTCCCTCACACTCTCTTACGTGCATTACCAAACGCTTGCCACTAAAACTATCGCCTTCTCGTTCGCCCTCGGTAATAACACCTTCGTATGCCTTACCCAAGTGTTTTTTTATGTTATTAAAAAATTCTTGTGGCGAATTTTTCTCTTGGCCAAAGCCCGCAACGCTCAAGCAGCATAGCGATAATAATAGAATAATTTTCTTCATGTTTCTAAATTTTATTAATTTTTGGAGTTAAGGTAGTTATAGTGTTTTTACTATATCTACTTTGTTTCTTTTACAATTTGTTGTAGTAGCAGGTTTATAGCACTTGCTGCAAAGCGTGCAATATTCTCTACTCGCAAGGTACCAAACTCTTTCTTTTGGGTGTAGGTACCTCTAGGTGTAGATACAGCTATCCATAGCGTGCCCACGGGTTTTGTGGGGCTACCACCACCCGGGCCTGCAATGCCCGTTGTTGCAATAGAGTAGGTCGAGCCACTAATGCGTCTAATACCTTGTGCCATTTCTCGTGCCACCTGCTCGCTTACGGCACCGTGTGTCTCTATGCTGCTTTTGTCGACACCCAAAATAGATATTTTTGCTTGGTTAGCATAACTAACAACACCCGCAAGAAAAATATCTGACGAGCCTGCTATTTGTGTAAAGCACGAAGCAATTGCACCACCCGTGCAAGATTCTGCAACCGATAGCGTCTGACCACTAGAGCGCAGCATCTTGCTCACTACCTGCTCTAGGTTAACACTACCCTCACCCAATATATTATCTCCAATTATAGAGTATAGCTTTTGTTTAGCATCTTCAATCTTTTGCTCAATCTCTTGGGGGTTCTTGACATTATATGACGACAATCTTAGCCTTAAAAAACTAGGGTTTGGCAAGTATGCCAGCTTTATATCATCGCCCAGCGAGTTTTCCCACTCCTCGAGCCTTTGTGCTAGCTCCGACTCAGATATACCATAAGTAACAACTGTGTGGTGTATCACCGGGTTGAGAGCAAATCGCTCCTTTAGGCTAGGTAGAACACTCTCTTTCATGAGAGCCTTCATTTCATAGGGAACACCCGGCAAAGTCACAACTACACAACTACCCTTCTCTAGCCACAAACCGGGTGCCGTGCCATTATTATTTGGCAGAACAGTTGCACCACTTGGCACAAGTGCTTGTTCTCGGTTTAGGCTATTGAACTCAATACCTCTAACTTCGAGATAGGTTTGCACCTGTTTTTCGACGCTAGGATCTATTACTAGTTTCATGCCAAAGATATCGGCTAGCGTGTTTTTGGTAATGTCATCTTTGGTTGGGCCAATACCACCCGTTGTTATAACAAGGTCGTACTTTGCCATCAAACGCCCAAGGCTCTCGGTAATTGCCTCGCTGGTGTCCGATATACTCTCGATTGTACCCACGCTAATGCCTATTTGGTTTAGCTCAGAAGAAATAAAGGCAGAATTGGTATCAACAATCTGCCCTATTAATATTTCATCACCTATGGTAATTATAGCTGCTTTCACTATTTGTGTCCCTCTTTTTTTAGAATCTTTTGACAGATGTTCTTTACAAAGCTAGGGCCATTATATATAAAGCCTGTATAAACCTGAATTAACGATGCACCTGCATCTAGCATTGCAATAGCATCATCTTCGCTCATAATACCGCCAACACCAATGATTGGGTATTTACCCGATGTCTTTTGGTGTACATAGCGTATAACTTCGATTGCTCTTTTTGTTAGCGGAGCACCACTTAGGCCACCATTACCAATTCTCTCGACAAGCTCTTTGTTAGTATTTACTATTGTCGAGCGATTTGTTGTAGTGTTGGTTGCTACAATACCGTCGAGGTTACATTTCTTCATAACATCGATGGTCTCGTCGATTTGAGCATCGGTAAGATCTGGCGAGATTTTTAGAAGGATAGGGCGATATTGGTTTTGACCCTTTCTAAAGTCAACCATCCCTTCGATAATACCTGTCAAAAACTCGCTACTTTGTAGCTTGCCTAGGTTTGCTACATTTGGGCAGCTCACATTAACAACAAAGTAATCTGTATAGTCATAAAGTAGCCTAAATACCTTTAGGTAGTCTTTGGCTGCATCGTCATTTGATGTAAGAGTGTTTTTGCCTAGATTAACACCAATCACACTATCATGAGGTAGTTTCTTTAGGAATTTAGCTGCTCTATCTACACCTTTGTTGTTAAAACCCATTCTGTTAATAAGGGCTTTATCGGCAGGTAGACGAAAAAGACGTGGACGAGGATTACCTCGCTGCGCCTTTGGGGTAACAGCACCAACCTCGATATGCCCAAAACCAAGCGGTTCAAGCATGTCAAAAACATCGGCATTCTTATCAAAACCAGCAGCAAGGCCAACTGGGTTTGAGAAGGTGATACCAAATACCTCTCTCTCTAGCGCAGGATGCTTAATTGTAAACATCTTTGCCAACATAGATTTTGCACCGGGAACATGACGCAAAAACTTTAACATTGACACCACAATGTGATGGATAGTTTCGGGGGAGAAAAGTTTGAAAAGGATTGGCCTTATTATACTCTTGTACATTTTCGTGAGTCTATTATTACATACTAATACTTAAACCGATAGGTTGATTAACAAAAATAATAACCTCAACACACAATAGTGAAGCACATATTAGAGTTTATAACCTATTATTGCGCAAATATATATAAAAAATATTTATTCCTAGCAATATCGCAACCATCCACTCACATTTAACCGATACAATTTTATCGAAAATTTGGTGGATTCTTTGCAATATATTATATTTACTGACCGTTATAGTGTTGTATTTAATCATATAAAGCCTATGAATGAAAGTTACTCTTTAGAAGACATGGACATAGATCTAGACCTAGACAACAATATGCTCTTTGATTTGCACGTAGCACAAGGACATAGCCATTTGCATGAGCTAGACAAATTACTTTCACATGCATACAGTAATTTTGACCTAGATGAGTAGAATGTGGAATTATTAGCAGACATATTAAAATATGAGTTTTTCCACAATGCTCTGCTAGCATCGCTGTCAATTGGTGTTGTTTGTGGCATTATTGGAACATACATAGTTTCAAGACGAGTCGTATTCCTAACAGGAGGCATTACACATGCCTCCTTTGGTGGTATAGGTATAGCCTATTATATGGGGCTTAATCCATTTATGGGAGCTCTGTTTTTTGCGCTGCTCTCTTCGCTAGGTATGCAGTATGTAGTCGACCGAGGTGGGATTCGAGAAGATTCGGCCATTGGCGTGCTGTGGAGCATTGGAATGACCATTGGTATTATTTTCATATTCATTACACCCGGGTATGCCCCCAACCTTATGAGCTATTTGTTTGGCAATATACTCACACTGTCGGGGCAAGTGGTTCTGTGGAGCTATATTACGGCTGCTGTGCTTGTATTTTTTATGGCAATGTGGCATCGCACGGTGCAGTTTGTAGCATTTGACAGATCCTATGCTGCATCGCAAAGCATGCCAACCAAGGCTGTGGGCATGATTATGATTGCATTTACAGCCATTGCAATAGTTCTTACTCTAAAACTTGCAGGTATTGTTCTGTTAATATCGCTAATCACACTACCCTCTATTACGGCCGCTTTGGTGAGTAGACGATATTTGGGAATGACTATTTATGCCTGCACCTTTGCCTCAATTGGCATGGTTAGTGGTGTTATACTAAGCTACTATACCGACCTTCCGCCCGGTGCATCCATTGTGGCTAGCTTGTCGTTAATTTATATTGTAACCAAAATCGCAACTATTCTTTGTCGCAAATAGTATAGCACACACCTATTCAATCTAAAGTTTTACCAGACACTAATAATATTTTTACTATATTTGTAATTAGTAAACATAAGGAAGTTGGTATGAAAAGGAAGATATATGCATTAGCAGTAGCACTGCTAATGTTTAGTTGTGGTAATAGTGATGTAGACACCGATCAGCAATATTTAGATAGCTGGCAGGGTGTACCATCTGGCACTTTTGTAGGCCAGAATGGTAGGCTTGTGCTTGGTGATTCCTCACTATATGTGTATAGGTCAGAGAATCAAGAATTCAAAAATTTTGAACTATATGGCGACTTCAAACTTTCGAGTAGTGCCAAAGCATCGCTATCTATATTAACAGACACTCTAGGCACGGGAGGACACACCATATTGCTATCGGGGCAAGAGGTGCAGGGCGAGCCAACAACTGCCACAATCGTGGGCAAGCGTAACATATACAAAAACATAATAGACACCGATAGCTGGCATAGCCTTATGATAAAGGTGATTGATGGCAGCATCTCTATATCAATTGATGACAACCTCATATCGAGCTATCACCAGCCACAACAAAAAGATAGTAGTTTTTCTAGCGGAACAATAAGCCTACAAGGGCTGAGCGACAATAGCGAGTTTCGTTCTCTAAGGCTCATAAAGCTAAGTGCCGATACTACAATTTCGCACCCCAAGCCCACCGATGTGCTAGTTAGCAAACTTCAGGAGCAGGGCTTTGCTTTAATTGATTTCACAACCATTTACAAGCAGTCGAGTGTCGATGATCTACTAAAAGAGTCGATGAGTAGCGGAATAATGTATTCGCTAGCACTAGAGCCTGCTATACTAAGAGAGCAAAACGACACAAATATACCTAACTATAAAGACTCCATCAGCCATAAACCCATGCTCATGGGGCTTGTGACAAGTGGTCGAGATTGGCAAAAGAGCCTATCGCCACAAACTCTCACAAAGCTAGACTATGTGGTAGCAGATGCGCTATCGTTTAAAGACCATCGTGGACGACAAAGCTCCTTGCGAGCCGACTCCACAGTCTTTGTAGACATACCACTTAGCATGTATATGGACATTGTGCTCGATCGCACCATCAAAATCATAAACACCGAACAGTTCGACATTCTACAAGATGTAACACTTTTGCCACCATCGCTTATGAGCAAGCACTCTAGGCTATGGACTCGCCAACGAACCGACAAGCTAATAGCAGCAATTAAAGCTCGTGGCGTTGCAGTAGAGATTGATGGCGAGCTAAAGCTACCCACCAAAGAGTTTATAAAACGTGCAAAGGCAGCGGGAGTTAAATTTGTAATTGGCAAGAGTAAAAGTAGCCTCTATGCACTAGAGGTAATCGAAGATATAGGTTTAACAACAGACCACATGTGGTATCCACAGCGGTGATAAAACTTATGAGCCATGCTAGTAAAGGTATTCTCGGCAGCTCTTATGGGGATAGATGCTATAACCATAACAGTTGAGGTTAATGTTTCTAATGGCATCCAGCTATTTATAGTTGGGTTGCCCGATAACGCAGTTAAGGAGAGCCAACAGCGAATAATGGCTGCCTTTGATAACAACGGATACAAAATGCCAGGCAAGAAGATAGTCGTAAACATGGCACCAGCCTCTATTCGCAAAGAGGGTTCATACTACGACCTACCCATAGCAATGGCAATACTAGCTGCCACCGAGCAAATCGATGCTAGTTCTATTGGCGACTACATGATTATGGGTGAGCTATCGCTCGATGGTGTAATATGCCCAATCAAAGGTGCCCTACCTATGGCTATAACGGCTCGTAGCGAGGGATTCAAAGGATTCATACTACCACAAGAGAATGCTGGCGAAGCAGCAGTTGTAAACCAGCTCGAAGTTTATGGAGCACGCAACATAAAAGAGGTTATCGATTTCTTTAATGGCGAAAACTCTCTTGGTAGAGTCGAGGTTGATACTCGCAAAATATTTGAGCAAGATAGTCGCCACTACCAAGACGACTTTGCAAATGTTAGAGGACAAGAGGGCATAAAGCGTGCCCTTGAGGTAGCGGCAGCAGGTGGGCACAATATACTGCTCGTTGGGCCTCCGGGAGCAGGCAAGAGCATGCTTGCCAAACGCATACCATCTATATTACCCGATTTGAGCCTAGCCGAAGCACTCGAAACCACCAAAATACACTCTGTGGCAGGCAAAATTACAGGCCATAAAGGGCTAGTCACTAGGCGGCCATTTCGTAGCCCACACCATACAGTGTCGGATGTAGCAATCGTAGGTGGTGGAGCAAATCCACAACCGGGCGAGATTTCGCTTGCACACAATGGTGTTTTGTTTTTGGACGAGCTACCCGAGTATAACCGTTCGGTGCTAGAGGTAATGCGTCAACCACTCGAAGAGAATAGCGTTCATATCTCTCGCTCAAAGTATAGCGTTACCTATCCTGCCAATTTCATGCTAGTTGCATCTATGAACCCCTGCCCATGTGGTTACTACACCCACCCTAGCCGTGAGTGTGGCTGCAATATGGGGCAAATAATGAGGTATCAGGGCAAGGTATCGGGTCCGTTGATGGATCGCATCGATATTCAAATAGAAGTTGACCCAGTCGACTTTTCGACCCTAGCAGGCGAAAGCAAGCCTAGCCCCAGTCTATCGAGTAGTAGCATAAAGCAGCGTGTCGAGCGTGCACGAGAAATTCAGCAGGAACGATTTGCGGGCATGGGAATATATACAAATTCAAAAATGAGTTCACAACTAGTTGAGCAATATTGCCAAATAGACGATAAATCCAAAAAGGTACTTCAGCGAGCTATGGAAGTACTATCGCTATCGGCTCGTGGCTACCACAAAATTCTAAAAATTGCACGTACAATTGCCGACCTAGCAAATAGCGCTACGGTTGAGTATGAGCACGTTACCGAGGCACTTCAATATCGTTCGCTAGACAAAAACAGCAACGATTAACAACCACGACACTAGCACAGTACCAGCAACTCACAAGTGTATAGCGACTGCCAAATTGCATATTATTATGACGTTTCTCTATCACATAGCACAACGGGCAAAGGCATCGCCATTTATTCTCATTTTTGTCGCCCTAGCTACTGGGATAGTTATGCCCATCTTGCCTTTGGTACTACTGCCGCTATGTATATTTAGGCGTTTTCGATTGCTTAGGTTGTATTTAGTGGTGGGTTTGGTAGGGGCAGTTATTGTTTTTGCTTATAAAAAGCCCCCTCCCCCGACACCATCGATACACTCTAGCCAATTGATTGTAACCAAAGCTTTTAACGAGCGAAACTATGGTTGCAAAATAGATGGTAGCGATTATCATGTTGCCCTTGAACTTGACTCGCCTTTTAGGTTAATAGAGGGTGATATGGCGCTTGGAACTTTTATTTTTGAGGAGATAGATAACATATACATTTCGTCTAAGAGCTTTCGTCATTCTATGCAGCTCGAGGGTTACAGTGCCGTAGCACGTCCATATATGGATGTAGTATATGTTACACCGCCACGAAATTTGACTTGGTGGCAAAAGTGGCAACAGTGGGCTGTGCATCGGCTATCAACTGCCCAGCTTAGCAGCCAAAACATTGCTATATTAACGGCTCTTGTAACTGGACATCGAGAACTCGAAAGCGACAGTGCTTCGCTGTACAAACGTGCCGGCATCATGCACCTGCTAGCGGTTTCGGGGCTTCATGTTGGCATTATTGCATATATTATTACGCTAGCTCTTTCGTTAGTGCTTAGCGCAGGGCGTTTTGCTCTACATCGGCTTATTATAACTATTACACTTTTGGTTATTTATGCACTGTTCACGGGCATGTCGGTGAGTGTAGTGAGGGCAGTGATTATGTTTTCGGTTATTCTCATAGCCTCACACATCAACTATGGTAGCCCCATAAGTTATAATGCACTAGCATTTGCAGCGGTTGTGATAACTCTGTTTTGGCCAGCCGCTCTGCTTGACATTGGCTTTAGGCTCTCGTTTGTAGCAGTGCTCTCGATTTTGTATTTTGCCCCCAAGATATTAAAGAGGCTCAATTTTGGTAATCGAGCCACACGCTACATTATAAGTTTATTGGTTGTTACCATAGCAGCCCAAATAATGATCTTACCTCTTCAGGTATATTACTTTAGGGCAATATCGCTAGTGGGTATATTCAACAATCTGGTAGCCTTGTCGCTTGTGCCTTTTATAATTGTGTTGGGGTTTGTCTACTTGGCACTACCGCTAAGTGTCATAAGCACACCTATTGGCTGGATGCTAGATATTATTGAGTATAGCTCGAGGGCATCGCTCAAGCTACCCTACTCCTATGTTTATGGCGTAGAGCTATCGGCAACGGGGCTAGTGGTTAGCTATGTGATTATTGGTTTAGTGGTGCTTTTTATAGAGTATCGTGCCTACCGAAAACTGCAAGCATAAGCGACTATTTGCAAAAGAAGTAGAGAATTACCATTTTTTAGAGTAAATTTGCACCATATTTATAATAATACAGAACGAAAGTGGAGACTAGAATAAATAAATTTATATGCGATTCGGGCTATTGCTCTCGCCGCGAGGCAGACAAACTCGTTGAGTTCAAGCGTGTGACAATTAATGGCAAGGTTGCCCAAATGGGTGCCAAAGTTGCAGCAGGCGACGTAGTTAGGATTAATGGTAACTTGGTTGAAAATCACAACCAAAGGGTATATATTGCACTCAATAAACCCAAAGGCATTGTCTGCACTACCGACAAGCTCGAAAGAGATAATGTAGTAGATTATGTAAACTACCCTTCTCGCATATTCAATATTGGTCGTCTCGACAAAGACTCAGAGGGTCTTATACTATTGACAAACGATGGTAATATTGTAAATAAGATTCTACGTGCCTCTAACAACCACGAAAAGGAGTATGATGTGATGGTTGACAAGCCACTAACCGACGAGTTTATCGAGGGTATGGGTTCGGGCGTGCCAATCATGGGTACTACTACAAAAAAGTGTAAGGTTGAGAAAGTAGATACTTTCCGCTTTAAGATAGTGCTAACTCAGGGTCTTAATCGCCAAATTCGTAGAATGTGCGAGCACTTTGGTTTTAATGTGGTAAACCTGCGCCGTGTGAGAGTAATGAATATTACCACCAACAAACTACCATTGGGGCAATGGCGAGTTTTAGAGGAGAGCGAGATCGAGCAGATTACTTCGATGATTCAGGATTCGGACGGAACCGAAAAGGCATCAAAAGGTGCTGGTGTTCCCAAGCATTTTAAGAAGGGATTCTGGGCTCGCCCAAAGGGTGATGGTGATGCTGCGGCCAAGCCTACCAAGGATGCTAAATCGAAAAGAGGTGCTGCTAAAGGTAGTGTTAAAGCGGGTGCTAAGTCTAAAACGGGTGGTAAGTCTGCGGTTAAGCGTTCGGCTACAGCCCCTAGGGTTAATCCTAATAAACGAACTACCTACCAAGGTAAAAAGCGATAAGGTAATGTGTTTTATGACCTC
>CAYJIL010000039.1:0-21639 GCA_964370235.1 uncultured Rikenellaceae bacterium
CCTCCTTGGAGGTGGGCGTTACTCTTTACACCCGCTTACTTATATCACACCCCATGTACAGCAAGGTGAGAGGCGAAAAAGACGCCTCTCGTGCACTGTCACTGCTCGTTTTACTAGCATTACTAGGTTATTTACGGGTATTTGCTGTTACTGCTTTGTGGTAGGAAATGAAGACTTTTTTGCTTTGCATATCCTCTCGTGCTCTGTCTCTGCTCGTTTTACTAGCAATGCTAGGCTCGTAAGGATATTATGGTGTTGCCGCTGTTTTATGGGCGTGAGGTTTAATAGCAAAGCATGACTATCATGCTTTGTTGTTGCTCACTACATTAGCAATGTTAGGTTGTGAGAGTGTATATGTTGTTAGTACCTCGGTAAACCGATACCCCCTAAAAACGACAAAGGATGTTGATTTCTCAACATCCTTTGTACCCGAAGCCGGGATCGAACCGGCACGAGCATTTCTGCTCACAGGATTTTAAGTCCGGCGTGTCTACCAATTCCACCATTCGGGCCTTAAAAGAGAGCGAAAAACGAGACTCGAACTCGCGACCCCAACCTTGGCAAGGTTGTGCTCTACCAACTGAGCTATTTTCGCTTGGTATTACGTATAATTGCTTTGTTAGGTTAATCACCCTCTTGCCAAGGTTGGGGACTGTCGTTCATTCCTGCGGCAAGGTTGTGCTCTACCAACTGAGCTATTTTCGCATTTTGTGCTTTTGTAATTAGAGTGCCTAATCAAAAGCGATACAAAGATAGTCAAATATTATAATAAAACAAATGAATACATAATATAATTTATATCATTTTTTTGTATCTCCTATCAATCAAATATATAACTTATAGCTGATATGTTAGATTAGCACCCATTCCCTGCAATTTCGCTATTGCATCATCATACTTCTTGGGGTCTTTTAGCTCCTTGCGATTGTGAGTGTCCATACCAACGATAATTTTGGTGCCAACATCCACCACCTCTTCCCATAGTAATGGGTAGTGTTCCATAGATGTATTGAACTCCATAACAACATTTAGCTCCTTTGCAGCTACCGCAATATCTCGCATTGCCTTACGGCAATCATCGTCTACAATAACCAAACCCCTCATAAATAGTTCGGGGTGTGCCAAACAGTTATAAATGCCGCTCTGCATGCCCTCTTGGGCGCATTCTACATAGCGAGTAAGATCGCTTTTTTGTGATATAGCACCAAAGTACCTAGCTCCCTGCTCCCTATAAGGGAAGTGGTTGCCAAATAGCAAATAGTCGATATTTAATCTATCTACTTGCTCCTTTAGCCAGCCAATATATTCGGGGTAATACTCACACTCGAGCCCTATTTTTATCTCTATTTGATTTTTATAACTCTCTCTTAGCGACGCAATAGAACCCACATAACCATCTAGCTCGTCACATCGCATTCTAATTTGCGATTTATACCCAGCCGTAAAAGGCCAAGGTGTGTGATCCGAAAAGCCAAGCACCTTGTAGCCTCCTATAATGGCACTTTGCACATAGCTCTCGTCGCTGCCCACTGCATGGTTGCAGCGAGTGGTATGGGTGTGGAAATTTGTTCTCATTTGCTATTTTTAGTGACTAGCCCTCTAGTGCACAATAGGCTACTAACTGCGCAAAAGGTTATGTCCCTACCCCTCTATTGCTTGTTATCGACCCTATCTTTGCATGTGGTAGTGCAGCTAGTACAGTTACAACCATCCTTTTTGTGCCCAGTGGGTTTTCTAAATACCCTAGATACAATCCAAAGTGCACATAAAAGAAGCGTTAAAGATACGATAACAATTTGATAAATCATAATATTAGTTTTCCTACTTGTGTTACAATATATGCAACGAGCCAAGCCATGCTGGTAGTATATAGCATAGTGAAAATAGCCCAACGCCACCCTGCTTCACTCTTTATTGCAGCCACAACTGCCATACATGGGAAGTATAGCAATACGAACACCATAAACGAATATGCCGATATTTTTGTCATTCCACTAAGCGAAGATGCCTCAACCTCTTCGGAGTTGCCGTTGTCGTTATATAACACAGCCATAGTACTAACTACAACCTCCTTGGCAGCAACACCTGTGATTAGTGCTACGCCCTCTCGCCACTGGTAGTCTAGCGGCTCAATAATTGGAGTAATTGCACGTCCCATTGATGCAATGTAGCTATCCTCAATAGGCGATGGCTCATAAATAAGGTTTGCATCGCTACTCTTTTGTAGAGGGAAATAGCCTAGTGCCCATATTGCAATAGATGCTGCAAGGATAATACCTCCCATTTTCTTTAGGTATTGGCTACTTTTATCCCACGTAAACTTGAGCGTATTGCGAAGCCCCGGTTTACGATATGGTGGTAGCTCCATCACAAATGGTGCCTCGGTATCGCTCTTTAGGAATTTGTTAAGCCCAAATGCCGATATAATTGCAATGAAAATACCCATTAAATATAGGCTTAGTAGCACCAAACCCTCATACTCGACAAAGAAAATAGATGTTAACATAATGTAAATGGGCAGTCGTGCATTACACGACATAAACGGCACAATTAGCATTGTAACTAGTCTGTCTTTGCGGTTTTCGAGTATCTTGGTAGCCAAAACAGCAGGTACGTTACATCCAAAACCCATTAGCATAGGTATTGTAGATTTGCCGTGCAGGCCTATTTTGTGCATAAACCTATCTAGTATAAAGGCAACTCTAGCCATATATCCACTATCTTCGAGTATCGAGATAAAGGCAAATAGCAGAGCAATATTTGGTAAGAAGATAATTACTCCACCAACTCCCGCAATAATACCATCAACTAGCATATCGTGCAGAATACCAGCTGGCATATTGTTACTTACCATCTCGCTAAGCCAGCCAACAAGCGCCTCGATCCACTGCATTGGGTAGTCGCCAATGGTGAACGTTGCCTGAAATATTACAGCCAATATAACTAGTAGTAGTGGCAAGCCTAGCCACTTGTGTGTTAGTAGCTTGTCGGGTGCATAACCCTTTGTAGGTATGCTATCTTTTGTCGAAAGAGTCTCTTTAAGCGCTCCTCGAATAAAGCTATATCTTGCCGATGCAATAGCAGCATCGCTACTCTGCTTTGAGCTACGTGTTAGCTCGGCAATCTCTTTTTCGGTTGTGCTAATAATTGCATGGTCACAACAGCTGCTCTTTGCCATTTGTGTAACATACACATCGCCCTCTAGTAGCTTAACAGCCAAGTACTGGTTGTGGTGTTTTTGCTTTAGCTGGTTACACTCTCTTATTTTGTCCTTTATTCTGTCAAGTGCGCCGTTTATTTGGTCGCCATAGTTAATATGGCAGTGGCGATAATAGGGGCTTTGGTTGTTATAAAGCGCAATTACCTGATCTAGTAACTCCTCTATACCCTCTCGCTTAGATGCTGTTGTGGGAATGAATGGTGTTCCAATCATCTTGCCTAGCATTTGATAATCAAAGACATCACCTTTTGATAGTAGCTCATCATACATATTTAGCGAAACTACTGCCTTTAGGTTCATGTCAATTAGCTGGGTAGTAAGAAATAGATTACGCTCTAGGTTCGATGAATCTACCACATTCACCACAATGTCGGGTGTTTGGTTCATCAAAAAATCTCTCACATATATCTCCTCGGGCGAATATACCGACAGCGAATATGTACCCGGTAGGTCTATTAGCTCTATCTTATAGCCTTTGTGCTCTAGCGATGCAGCCTTCATATCTACCGTTACACCACTATAATTACCTACTCTCTCGTTAGAGTTGGTAATAAAGTTAAATAGTGTAGTTTTGCCACAGTTGGGGTTACCCACTAGTGCTACTCGTATCTTTTTTGTTGAATCAACCTCTGTGTTGCTAATATACTCGCTTGAGGCTACCGTTCCACGAAAAGCGTCGCCCTCGTGTTGGCAGTCATTATTAGACGAAATTTCAATCATTGCAGCCTCACGCTCACGCAACGATATGCGATAACCCATTAGTTCATACTCTATTGGGTCGTTCATTGGAGCACGCTTAATTACAGTAATTTTTGTGCCTGGGATAAACCCCATTTCGTTTATTCGTCGTCTAAAGCTCTCGTCTCCGTCTACCTTTACGATGAATGCCTCTTGGCCTATATTTAATTTAGATAATCTCATTATATTTTTTTTAATGCCTGCAAAATTACATCAATTTGTGAAATAATACAATCACTATATTTGGGTATTGTGGCGATGCAGCTATACTCATTTATGGTTAGTATGAGCATACATCATATTAAGCACGCTAGCCCTTTGATGTGCCCACAAAAATATCTATATTTATTATTGCTACGATATAAATGTACGACATATTCTACAAATATATATCTTTATCGCAAGCTGCAAAGTGTTAAATAACCATTAGTTAACACCAAATACGCTGTGTGTAGTGTTGGGGGGCTATTTTATTATATAACTTTTTTTCATAACTTTGGGCATCAAACATTATCCAGAATGTAGAGGTATGAATAGAAGGTGTGATTTTTTAATTATCGGTTCGGGGGCAGCTGGTCTATACTTTGCGCTAAAGGTTGCACAAAGTGCAAAGGTGGTAGTAGTTACCAAGGATGTCATCGACAAAACAAATACCCAAAAAGCACAAGGAGGTATTGCCTCGGTTACCTATGAGCCCGATAGTTTCTCAAAACATATCAACGACACCCTAGAGTGTGGTTCGCATAGATGCTGCCCCGATGCTGTAAAGCAGGTGGTAGAGTGTGCCCCACACAGCATTCAGCAGTTAATCGACTGGGGAGTAGATTTCGATAAAAACAACAATAGATACGACCTAGCTCGTGAGGGTGGCCATACCGAGCATCGCATTCTGCACTATAAAGACTCCACAGGAGCCGAAATACAGCGTGTACTAGTAGAAAAAGTACTATCTCACCCCAACATCGAAATCCTAGAACACCATTTTGCAATAGACCTTTTGACACAACATCATTTGGGAGATATTGTAACCAAACACTCCAATAACATAGAGTGTTATGGTGCCTATGTGCTCAATGTTAAAACCGAGAAAGTTATTACTCTACAAGCAAAATGCACAGTAGTAGCCACGGGAGGAGTGGGTAATATATATGATACATCGACAAACCCTATCGTTGCCACTGGTGACGGTATTGCCATGGTGCATAGAGCCAAAGGCAAGGTTGATAATATGGAATTTATTCAGTTTCATCCCACTTCGCTTTATCACCCGGGCGAGCACCCATCGTTTCTAATTACCGAAGCTATGCGTGGCTTTGGTGCTATTCTCAAAACACAAAGTGGCGATGCCTTTATGGATAAGTATCACCCAATGGGTTCGCTTGCACCACGTGATATTGTAGCTCGCAGCATCGACTACGAGTTAAAGAGCCATGGCGAAGAGTTCGTATATTTGGACGTTACACACAAACCTGCAAAGGATATTATACACCACTTCCCCAATATCTACCAAAAATGCCTATCTATTGGTATAGATATAACAAAGGATATGATACCCGTTGTGCCAGCAGCACACTATGCTTGTGGAGGAGTTAGGGTCGATCTCGATGCCAAAACATCGATTAAGTGTCTATATGCCATTGGTGAATCATCATCTACTGGTCTTCATGGAGCCAATCGCCTTGCATCTAATTCGCTTAGCGAAGCAGTTGTCTATGCACAAAAGGCTGCTCAGTCGGCACTATCAGTGGTAGAAGATATTTTACACAAAGATGGCATTCCAGACTGGGATTACGATGGTACATCGCACCCAGAGGAGTATGTTCTAGTTACTCAAAGTTACAAAGAAATTCAGCAGATTATGAGCAACTATGTAGGAATAGTGCGCTCGAACGCTAGACTAGATCGTGCATTTAGGCGTATGGAGATCATACACCAAGAGACCGAGGAGCTATATCGTAGCTCTACACTATCGGTGCATTTGTGCGAGCTACGTAATATGATTGCAGTTGCCT
Organism: uncultured Rikenellaceae bacterium; assembly: GCA_964370235.1. Taxonomy (GTDB): domain Bacteria; phylum Bacteroidota; class Bacteroidia; order Bacteroidales; family Rikenellaceae; genus CAYJIL01. Next base: position 5,971 of record CAYJIL010000039.1, read on the forward strand.
ACCTAATAATTAAACACGCGCGAAAACAAACGCAAAGTGTTGGTCTTCACTACTCTTTGGACTATCCACTATCGTAGTTACATATTGTTGTAATTTTTTGTAACAGCATTGTAACATGTGTGTATTGATTTTGTAATTAATATGTAATTAATTTGCAAAATAATTAGTGGAACATAATAGTCTTATGTTAAGCGGCTATATCCTTAATTATCAGAAGTATTAGAGTAACAGTAGTAAAAAAGTATGTTTAAAAAAGTATCTATTCTTGCGGTGGCACTAATGTGTTTTGTCGCAAATCCTCTTGTTGCACAGAGTCAAGTCGAGGAACAAACAACTCAAAATGAGCAAGAGACTCAGGAAGAGCTATTTACTCAGTTTAGCGGCAAGCTAAAAACCCGAGTATTTGCAGATTACGGTCACGGTTTGTTTAATAACAACAGTGTAACAAACTTTAATATCAAGCGTGCCGTTTTGGGATATACTGCAGAGTTTGGCAAGGGCTTTTCGGCCGATCTAGAGATTGACTTTGCATCTACCGAGGATGATACAGGTGTTGACGAGTATGCTACCTATGTGCGTAACGCAGAACTTATATGGGAGCACCAAAACCTAAAAATCAATTTTGGTGTTATTACTCCCAAAATCTTTAACTATATCGAGCGTTTTTGGGGTTATCGTTACATCGTAAAATCTCCAATGGATCAGTATAGTTTTGGCCCTAGCCGAGATTTGGGTGTCTCGGTAGTTTATAATGTTGGTGATTGGTTATCGCTAGATGCTACTATGCTTAATGGTGATGGTTACAAGTTTTTTGAGACCGACAACAACCAAAAATATAGCCTTGGTGCAACATTCGAGCCAACAGACTATCTAAGCTTTAGAGCTTATGGCGAGGTTTACGACGATAACAATGCCGTTATAGATGGTGAGAACCAATCTGTCGTGTCGGCCTTTGCAGGTTATAAGCAAAATGGTTTAGCAATAGGTCTTGAGTATGACTATTTGTGGAACCGTGGTTTTATCGAAGATCGTGACGAGGAGATTTTCTCGGTGTTTGCACACTATAAAATTAGCAAGATGTATAACGTGTTTGCTAGATATGATAAGATTGAGAGCAAAGATAACTGGGATGGTTCACAAGAGGCATACTATCTAGGTATGGAGTACAATCCAGTTAAGTATGTTAAACTAGCTCCAATGCTATCTTATAAAAAGAGTTTTGCTAAAGAAGGTGCACCTTATTTGGGCGTGTATCTCGAGCTTAGATACTAATATAATCGTTTCATGATTAATATTTGGATCCTACTAACTATTGGTGCAGTTAGTAGGATCCTTTGTTATTGGTGTATGGGAAATCTATATAGAATTTATGAACGCCATAGCTCTCCACTTGTGAGGGTAATGTAACTACCCTAGCACTGGTGTAAAGCTGAGTGCAGCTTTTGCTCATAAACCCATCTACCCTAGCGTCAATTTTGTAATACTAGAACTCTATACCCAAGCGGCTCTCGATGCCCATAGTCTCGTATGGGTGCTTTTTGCAATCCATAAACGTAACGTAATGTGCCATCTCCATCACTTTTTCGGTAGCATTTCGCCCCGTTAACACTAGCTCCAAATTGGCTGGTTTACTCTCTATAAAATCTATTAGCACCTGCTCCTGCAAGAATTTATCACGCACCGAAATTAATATCTCATCTAGTATAAGCATATCGTATTTGTTATCGATAACCATTTGCTTTATCTCGGCTACCGCCTCTAGTGTTTCGTTGGCAATAATAGTGCAATCCATCGTGGTGTCTAGGTGTGGGTGCCCCTGTGCTCGATTAATAACCTCTACGCCTAGCTTTGTTAGCGACTGCATCTCTTTGTATCCAAAAATATCGGGGCGTTTGTGAAACGATACATAGCACACTTTTAGCCCTCCGCCCACTGCTCGTGCTGCTAGACCTACTGCTGCTGTTGTTTTGCCTTTTCCTCCCCCTGTATATACGTGTATTAATCCACAATCTTTCATATTCGTTTTTTTAAAGTTTAATTGCAAAGATAGTATATTATTAAAAAGAGAATATCCCATTCGAGAATTATTTCTCGAATGGGATATTAACTCAACTGTGTTTATAGCTTTTATAAAACTACTTTGTTCCACCACCAAGGGCATGGTATAGTGTTATCACACCCTCTATTTGGCTATACTTGTCGCTGGCTTGTGTAAGGCGAGCATTAAGCAAGTTATTTTGCGCTGTAAGTACCTCTAGATAGTTAGTTGAGCGATATTTCATAAGTAGCTCGGTACTAACTAGTGCCTTTTCTAGCTCTTGAATTCGTTGGTCATCAAACTCTAGTCTCTGTGATGCACTTTGCCATGCAAGAAGTGCATTATTCACCTCTTTGGCAGCATCTAGGATAGTTTGTTTGTATGTAAGTAGCGCCTGCTCTTGCTCCGATTTAGAGACTTTGTATTGTGCTCTAATTTGGCCACTATTGAATATTGGCATAAGAGCCGATGCTACTCCCGTAACTAGCCATTCACCCGGGTTTGATATAATTGCTCCATAGTTGTTTGTCCACATAGCGCTACCCGAAAGGGTAATCGATGGATAGAATGCCGAGCGTGCTGCATTAGTTGCATAGAACTTTTGTGCTAGCGAGTACTCTGCCACTTGTACATCGGGGCGATTTGCTAGTAACTCAAGCGGAACACCCACCGAAATATCCGTAGGGAAGTTTTGCTCAAGCAGTGTAGATCGCTCAATGGTTTGAGGACCCCTTGCCAAAACAGCATTAATGCTATTTTCTAGCTGCCCAATCTGTGACCAAAGCGACTCTCTACTAGCCTCAAGTGCAAGCATATTACTCTTTGCTTGTGCTACTGCTGCCTCGTTATACATGCCAAATTGCTTTAGAGCCTCCATTGCACGAATGCTCTCGGCCCAGTTCATTAGCGTCTCATCGCTAATGGCTAGCTGTGCATCTAGCGAAAGTAGCATATAATAGCTGCTTGCTACCGATGAGATAAGCTGTGTTTGAACAGCCTGCTCATATGCTTTGCTTTGCTCTAGTAGTGCTTTGCTTTGCTCTTTGGCATTACGAACCTTACCAAAAATATCAATCTCCCAGCTACTCTGTATTCCTACCGAATGAGTCGATTGAATCTCCTCTCGCACTCCGTCAGCTACTTGTCCAGATAGGTTGAATGTAGGAAGATATGCCAATCTTGCTGTCGAAAGCATTGTTTGAGCATTTTCGGTTTGCATACGTGCAACCAAGAGGTCTTTATTATTATTAATAGCCTCTTGTAACAGTATCTGAAGGTGACTATCGGTAAAGAGCTCTTTATATGAAAGGCTCGCAAGTGTCGAATTCGTATCCATCTGTAATGTGGCAGTGCTATATAGCTGCTCAGAGCTAGGCTCCTCCATAACCTTAGAGCGATCATAGTTGCTATATATACCACATCCCGATAGTGTAGCGGCACATAGACCCAGTGCCGCCACATATTTAAATCTTATCATATCTCTATTTTTCATCAGTAATAACTCTCTTAGGCATAACTCTCTCCTGTATGTTCTGGAACACAATAAAGAGAATTGGCACAATAAATACTAGAGCTAGCGTACCCACAATCATACCACCAATGATGGCAACACCAAGTGATATGTTACCGTTAGCACCCACACCCTGCGCAACTGCAAGAGGTAGCATACCAATAACCATTGTTAGCGAGGTCATAAGGATAGGGCGAAGACGTGTTTCGGCTGCCGATACTGCTGCCGCTGTAATGCTCATGCCCGATGCTCTACGCTCCGATGCAAACTCGGTTAGAAGGATCGCTGTTTTGGCAAGTAGACCAATAATCATGATAAGGGCTGTCTGCATATAAATATCGTTTGTGATACCAAACATCTTTGCAAACAAGAAGCTACCAAGTACACCAAACGGTACCGAAGTAATTACCGCTAGTGGAATGAAGACACTCTCATAAAGCGCACAAAGAATAAGGTAAACAAAGATAAGACAGATTATAAAGATAACTAGCTGTGAGCTACCTGTCGATGCCTCCTCACGTGTTAGACCACCAAACTCAACGCCATAACCCATTGGTAGAACTTGGCTCGCAACCTCTTGAATTGCCTCGATTGCTTGACCCGAGCTATAACCCTCGGCTGGAGTACCACTCAATGATATGGAGTTAAACATGTTGAAACGTGTTAGGTTGTCGGCTCCATATGTTTGTGTAAGTGTAATGTACTGAGTAATTGGTGACATTTCACCATTACTGTTACGCACAAAGATATTATCTAGCGACTTCATATCAATGCGATCTTCGGTTGGTGCTTGAATCATCACACGATATAAACGAGAGAACTTGTTCATGTTAGACACATAGTTACCACCTACATATCCCGAAAGAGTTGCTAGCACCTCGGCAGGCATAACACCGTTACGCATACACACCGCTGCATCTACCTCGACAAGATACTGAGGGTACATTGGGTTGAATGTCGAGAACGCTTGTGCAATCTCTGGACGAGCTCTAAGTGCACCCATAAACTTTTGAGTGTTCATAAACAGATCGTTTACCGTACCACCTGCACGGTCTTGTACGTGTACTTCGAAACCGTTATTTGCACCATAACCCGTAATCATAGGAGGCGCAATAGCCATAATCATACCACTCTTAATATGCGATGTTAGACCATAAATCTTGCCAATTACGCTCTTGATATCACCACCTGCATAGTCACGCTCAGACCAATCTTTAAGCCTAATGATGAACATACCGTTCGATGCACCTTGGCCACCAATAAGACCAAAGCCCGATACCGAAGTATATATCTCTATTTCGGGGATACTCTTAACTGCCTCTTCAACGGCATCAAGAGTCTTTTGAGTTTGCTCAAGCGTACTGCCCGGAGGTGTAGATACGTTAACGAATACTGTACCCATATCCTCGTCTGGTACCATTGCCGTCTTGGTTGTTGTAGCAAGATAGTAGATACCACCAAATGTTACAATAAGTAGCATCCATGTGATCCATTTGTGCTTTATAAACCTTATAACAATAGCTTTATACTTGGCTGTAATTGAGCTAAAAGAACGCTCAAAAGCAATGTGGAAACGAGACGAGAAACTTAGCTTTTCGCCACTACCCTCTGTTTGGTGAGGCGTCATAAGCAGCGCACTAAGCGCAGGCGAAAGTGTAAGGGCGTTAATGGTAGAGATACCCACCGCAATAGCCATCGTTAGACCAAACTGTGTGTAGAACGTACCCGTAGTACCACCCATAAAACTTACTGGGATAAATACCGCCATAAACACAACTGTTGTAGTAACAAGTGCACCACTAATACCCTTCATGGCATCTACCGTAGCGTGATATGACGATTTGTAGCCTGCGTCGAATTTGGCCTGAACGGCCTCGACGACGACTATGGCATCATCCACCACCGTACCAATCACAAGTACAAGTGCAAATAGCGTAAGCATATTTAGCGTAAAGCCAATTGCATAGATAAGAGCAAACGTACCCACTAGCGAAACCACAATCGAAATTGCTGGAATAAGCGAAGATCTAAAGCTCTGTAAGAAGACATATACCACTAGGATTACTAGCAAAATTGCCTCGATTAGGGTGATAATTACGTTGTCGATCGAAGCATCAAGGTAGTCCTTAGTACTCATAATGTCAACAAACTCAAGACCCTTTGGTAGGTCTTTGCGTATCTCGACAGATAGCTTGTCTATATTCTCGATAATCTCGTTTGCATTCGAGCCAGCAGTTTGCGAAACCATAGCAATTACACCCGTACCACCCGATACATTACTTGCAAAGCTATATGTCTCAAGACCAATCTCTACATCGGCAATATCCTTTAGACGAAGTACTTCGCCATCGCTTAGAGAGCGAATAACAATGTTTTCGTAATCTTTTTCATTCTCAAAACGACCTTCGTACTTTAGGACATACTGGAACGTGTTGTTACTTTCGGCACCAATAGTACCCGTTGGTGACTCTAAGTTTTGCTGTGATAGAGCAGCCGTAACGTCCGACGGAATTAGGCTATAGGATGCCATTTTTTGTGGATCTAGCCATATACGTAGCGAATACTTAGCACCTAGTACCATCATATCACCTACACCACTAATACGAGAGATTTGTGGCTCGATGTTAATCATCATGTAGTTGTTGATGAAATCGGCATCATAGCTATTGTCGGGGCTATATAGTGCAAGTACCTTAATGTTACTAGATAGTCGCTTGTCTACATTCACACCCGAACGTGTTACTTCGGCAGGTAGTAGACCCTGTGCCGAGGCAATCCGGTTTTGTACGTTAACCATCGCCATATCGGCATCGGTTCCCTGCTTAAAGTATATTGTAATTTCAGCCGAGCCATTATTTGTAGCCGACGAAGTCATATACATCATGTTCTCGACACCATTGATTGACTCCTCAAGTGGTGCGATAACACTCTTTTGCACTGTCTCGGCATTTGCACCCGTATAGTATGCCTCTACGCTAATAGAGGGCGGTGCAATCTCTGGAAACTGCTCAATAGGCAGCATATATAGACCAATCAATCCCACAAAGAGTATGGCTACCGATATTACAAACGATAGGATAGGTCTATCAATAAAATGTTTAATATTCATTACTTCTGCCCTTTCTCTGATTTAACATCGCCAGCAGGTGCTGCCGCTGGTGCTTGTTGTGGATCAACTGGCGTACCTTCACGCACTAGGCCTGCGCCTTTAGAGATAATACGCTCACCCTCTTTTAGTCCACTATTAACAATGTACTCAACACCGTTGTTTAGCGGCTCAACGCTAATTACAGCTGCTGTCGCTTTACCGTCTACTACTTTATATGCAAACGTATTGTTTTGGATAGAGAAAGTAGCCTCTTGTGGAATCACAATTACATTGTCTTTTTGCGATGTAATTACTACACTACCCACACTACCGTCACGAATAATGCTCTTTGGGTTGTCAAACACCGCTCTAAGAGTAATTGCACCCGTAGTTGGGTCGATATTGCCACTAACGGCATCTACCTTACCCTCTAGCTCATACATTTGACCATCAACTAACCTAAGACCCACTGGAGGTAGTGAATCAACCACCTGCTCAATGTCACGGCTCTGTGTAAGCTCTAGCATTTGTACCTCGCTAATCGAGAAGTATGCATACATTTTGTCATTGCTTGATACCGATACCAAAGGCTCGGTAATTGTGCTAGAAACTAGTGCTCCAACACGGTATGGAATCATGCTTGCGTAGCCATCAACTGGGCTTTTAATCTCTGTGTATGAAAGATTGTTGCGAGCATTAAGCTCTTGTGCCTGAGCTAGTGCAAGAGATGCCTTTGCCTCGGCTAGGGAATTCATAGATGTTTGTAGATCGTAATCAGAAACAACGTTAGCCTTTTTTAGCTGAACGCTGCTGTTTAGGTTAAGCTCAGCAGTAGCAACGCGAGCTTTTGCACTCACAGTATTAGCCTTTGCTACTTCTAGTGCTGCTTTGTAAGGAATTTGGTCAATAACAAATAGTAGTTGACCTTTGCGCACCGCATCACCCTCGCTAATAGCAATTTTTGTGATAACACCCGAAACCTGTGGGCGTATATCAACAAAATGAGCACTACGAATGCGTGCACTGTAGTGGCTAGAAATTTGACGGTCTGCTGTACCCACGTTCATAGTTGGTAGAGCTGCCATTGGTGGCATCTGAGGTTTTGGCTTACAAGAACTTACCGCTATAGCTAGGAGCGGCAGTGCCAAAAAATAATTTAATTTCATACTTTTATTTGGTTATAATTATATCTTCCTTTTATTTAAATCTACCTATACATAATGATGACGAATAAGTTGCGATTTTATTGTTGTAATCCTATAAAATTAATATTAAAAGTGAAAATTTGTTTTGCCTGTCTATTTTAGCTGGTTTATTTGTGTTATTTTAATTGATAGTACAAATGTAATTATCTAGTGCTACATAGCAATGTTTTGTCGACCGAAGCCATGCTTTTGTCGATAAAAACTTGCAACTGGTCCCTCTTGCTTACTACTCTACAAAAAAAGTGCCTAAAAAAAGAATAGAGAGCCTCCTTGCGGTATAGCTCTCTATAATGTGTTATCTATTATTAGTGTATCAAGAAATATGAGAATCGAATTTATGCTCGTCATATCTCCCCTAAAGCACATCTAAATCTGTTTTTGGGGCGATTATAAGTCGTTAGATATAAAAAACAATAAATTTATTTTTATGCCCGCTACTTATTTCCTTTGTGTAATCAGCCTAAAATATCGAAATTACTGATGATTTAGATTCTTGTGCCTAACAACAATAGTTCTCTATTTTCTTTTTCTCGAAAGAATAAGCGATTGAGTTATAAGATCAATCATCCACTTTGTATCAAAACCAAGTGTGGCAGCCTCTTTTCGTAGCCCTCGCACTGCTATTGCTTCGCTTGTGCTCGAAAAATCTTCGCTTACCATCATCTTCTCAACTACCGATGTAACGGTTTTACGAAGCAGCTTTTTGCTAAACATCGACCCCATAATCTTGTATTGAGCCTTTGTATATATGTGCTGAATAAGAGTTTGAGTAAATGTAGCGTAGCTCATAAAGTAACCCTGAACATCTCGCACGCTCTTGCAGTTGCGCTTAACCGATGTGTCGATATCTTTCAAGAACTGCTCGTCTAGCTCATAGTTCGAAGTTATTACTTTGCGCATTTGGCTACGCTCGGCAAAACCTGGCTTACCCGCTATTGGTGCAACCTTCATTACTCTCTTATATGAGGCAAACTCAGGGAAGACACGCACATCGTTAATCTTTAGGTGGCACACAACAGCAGCTTGGTTATATACGCTCAAAATTGTGATAAACTCCTCAATTGCGTTTTGTGCAGCCTCTTGTCTCGACTCCTTGTTACCGCCAAATATTCTGGATAGAAAACCCATATCTTTATCTTTTATAATTATTCTAAATATACTACTTACCTAGCTTATTAACAGCATACTCAAGACGAGATATTGTCTCCTGTTTGCCAATAATTACCATAATATCAAAGATGCTAGCACCCATGCTTGCACCCACAATCGCAAGGCGAAGCGAGTTCATAACCTGCCCCATTGCTAGAGAGTTAGATGTAATAAACTCCTTAACTGCACCCTCAAGCGATGCTGCATCAAAGCTCTCACACGAGCTAATTATCTCTTTTGCAGCCTCAACGTTTGCAGGGTTGTCACCCTTCCAAAACTTGTCTACTGCCTTTTGGTCAAACTCAGTGGGCGAAACAAAATAGAACGAGCCTAAATCCCAAAAATCGCTTATAAAGGTAGCTCTATCTTTTACTAGTGCACACACCTGCTCAATTTTTTGGCTATCGGCACTAATGCCTTTTTGCTCAAGTGTTGGGGCAAACATTACAGCTAGCTGGCTATCGCTTTTGCTACGTAGGTAGTGTGCGTTAAACCACTTTGCCTTTTCGGGGTCGAATCTCGAGCCCGACTTACCCACCTTCTCAATAGAGAATAGCTTGATTAGCTCCTCCATCGAAAGAATCTCTTGGTCGTTACCCGGGTTCCAGCCTAGCAGCGAGAGCATGTTAATAAATGCCTCGGGTAGGTAGCCATCCTCTCGGTAGCCTCTCGATGTTTCGCCCGTTGGTGCTTTCCACTCTAGCGGAAAGACTGGGAAACCTAGCTTGTCGCCATCACGCTTAGATAGTTTACCTTTGCCATCTGGCTTTAGTAGTAGCGGAAGGTGTGCAAACAATGGCATCTTCTCGCTCCACCCTAGTGCACGATATAGCATTACGTGTAGCGGTAGTGACGGTAGCCACTCCTCGCCACGAATCACGTGCGAAATCTCCATCAAGTAGTCGTCAACTATGTTTGCTAGGTGGTATGTTGGTAGCTTGTCGGCTGCCTTGTATAGCACCTTGTCGTCTAGTGTCGAACTGTTTACCGTAACCTCACCACGCACCAAGTCGCTCATTACAATATTTTCGTCTACTGGCATCTTAAAGCGCACCACCCAGTGGTTCTCGCTCTCTAGCCTTTGTGCTAGCTCCTCAGAGCTCATATTAAGCGAAGTGGTTAGCTTTTCTCTAACGGCATGGTTATATGAGAAGGTTTCGCCACGGCTTTCATACTCGGCTCTTACTGCCGTAAGCTCCTCTGCTGTGTCAAAAGCATAGTATGCATTGCCGCTATCAATTAGCGATTGAGCATACTTTAGGTATAGCTCCTTACGCTCGCTCTGGCGGTATGGTGCGTGTGGTCCACCCACCGATACACCTTCGTCAATCTCGATTCCACACCACTTTAGCGACTCGATAATATACTCCTCGGCACCCTCAACAAAACGCTGAGAGTCTGTATCCTCGATCCTTAAAAGGAAATCACCACCCATTTGACGTGCAAATAGGTAGTTATATAGTGCCGTACGCACACCACCAATGTGTAGAGCACCCGTAGGTGATGGTGCAAAACGTACTCTTACTCTTCTATCTTGTGACATAACTTTTATCAAAAAAATTATACGTTAAATCTAAAGTGCATAATATCGCCATCCTGCACAACATACTCCTTGCCTTCGATGGCAATTTTACCTGCATCACGGCAAGCAGACTCAGAGCCTAGCTCAATGTAGTCGTTATACTTAATTACCTCGGCACGAATAAAACCACGCTCAAAGTCGGTGTGAATAACACCAGCTGCTCCCGGAGCCTTTGTACCCTTGTGGTAGGTCCATGCACGTGTCTCTTGCACACCCGTAGTAAAGTAAGTCTCTAGGTTAAGTAGCGCATAAGCCGAACGAATTAGACGAGAAACACCACTCTCTGTTAACCCAATCTCCTCTAGGAACATCATTCGCTCCTCATAGGTCTCTAGCTCTGATATATCACTCTCAACTGCTGCTGCAATAATAAGAATTTCTGCCTTTTCGTCTTTTACAGCCTCACGCACAGCCTCTACGTGTGCATTACCACTAACAACGCTAGCCTCGTCTACGTTACAAACATAAAGCACTGGCTTGTCTGTAAGTAGGCATAGGTCTGCAACCACTTTTTTGTCTTCTTTGTCAAGCTCGACAGTTCTTGCCGATAGACCTTGAACCAAAGCCTCTTTATATTTAACTAGAATATCATAAGTTCTTTTTGCTAGCTTATCGCCACCCGTTTGTGCCTGCTTTGCAACTTTAGAGATGCGAGTCTCGACAGTCTCTAGGTCTTTTAGCTGAAGCTCTGTGTCAATAATGCCTTTGTCACGAACTGGGTCTACACTACCATCTACGTGTGTAACGTTCTCGTTCTCAAAACAACGTAGCACGTGTATAATAGCATCGGTTTGGCGAATATTACCTAGGAACTTGTTACCAAGACCCTCGCCCTTTGATGCACCCTTAACTAGACCTGCAATATCAACAATCTCGATAGTTGTAGGAACAATCTTTTTTGGTTTGTCGATTGTAGCTAGTTTGTTAAGTCTCTCGTCCGGAACAGTAATTACGCCAACGTTTGGCTCAATTGTACAGAAAGGAAAATTTGCTGCCTGTGCTTTAGCGTTAGAAAGACAGTTGAAAAGTGTTGATTTACCGACATTTGGTAGACCAACGATACCACATTGTAGTGCCATTATTACTATTTTTTGTTTTTAATTATCTCACTTTAGCCCACAAAGATAACAAAAAGAGATTAAACTTAAAACTATTAGTGTATGGTAAAATTCTGGATACAATTAATGTGTGTCATATCTGCTCTCTATCCCACTCAGCAAAGCACCCTCTACAAGCCCTCTTTGTTTAAAAATCGCAAAATGTGAGCGGCAATTTCGTCTGTTTTTTCCTCGGCGGCAAAGTGCCCAGCATCAAGCAAATGTAGCTCGGCATTGGGTACATCACGCAGATATGCTGTTGCTCCGTGCTTGTTGAATTTTATATCTTTTTCGCCCCACATAATAAGAGTTTTAGGCTGTGTTTTGCGTAGCATTTCTTGCCAGTCGGGGTAGCTCAAAAGATTGTTATAGTAATCTCTAAATAGCTCGACTTGTATTGCTCTATCTTTGGGCGAAGTTAGAAAATATAGATCGTGCACCCATGCATCGGGGCTTTGGAAATGACGCTCCTTGGGGTCTATATCAAACAGATACTGCCCATTAATAATGGCATCGGGGCTAGTGTACTTTAATAGCTCCTCTTGCTTTTGTTGCGACCTATCATAGTGTGCATCCTTAAAGAACTGTTGTCGCTTTGGGGTGAGCCCATCCATATATGCATTTGCATTCTGCACAATTAGTGCATTAATGCGTGAGGGATCTTGCATCATCATTCGATAACCCACGGGTGCACCAAAATCTTGCATATACATAATATAGTTGTCGATCTTTAGCTCCTTTAGCAGTTCTTGGTTAACGCTAGCTAGCAGATCAAACGTATAGTCTGTCGAATCGGGGTTTGGGTGTGAGCTTAGCCCCGAACCCAAGTTGTCGGGTGCAATAACATGGTAGTCGTTGGCTAGCAAAGGAATCAAGTTACGATATGTGTGCGATGAGGATGGATAGCCATGCAGTAGCACAATCGTAGGGTTTGCCCTATCGCCTGCTTCACGATAAAAAATTGTGTCCTTGCCCACCTCTATATGGTTGTATGTAGTCTTGGGGGTACTAGTTGGTTTGTCTTGTGTAATGCTATGGCCACAGCTAGCCAAAAATAGCGTAATTAGAATGATAATTTTACTCATAAAAATTAAGTTTAAATGGTTAATCAACTGCAATATACATAATTTTTGTATCTGTGCTATAACCCCCGCTAGCCTACTGTGCCGTTTGTAGCGATGGATTTAGTTTTTGGCTTGTGTTAATATAACTATATTGGCGTATTCTATTTTAATTTTATTGTGGTGTAGTATATTATAGTAACAATTTGTCAAATCATTTTATTATCTTTGCTAGGTTTAATGTGGCGATTTGTCACATTTTTTGTGTAATATTAACTCTAACTAATTTTATGTGGTATAAATTTCTTCTATCGGCAGCCCTGTTTACCCCCATGACACTGCTTTCGCAGCATAGCGGCAGGGTGTTTGTCGATCAAAACCAAAATGGCATTTTTGACAAAGGCGACAAGCCCAAAAGCAATGTTATGGTATCGGATGGTTTAAACGTTAGTAAAACCAACTCCCAAGGTATATTCTCGCTTGCTGGGCACGATAAACAACGATTTATATTTATTACTACCCCTAGTGGTTATAAAACATATAATGCACACTACCAAGCCATAAAAGACAATGGTGAAAGTTATGATTTTGGCATTATCCCAAGTAGCGGTGTGGCAAAGGATGGTAGCCACAATTTTATTCAAATTAGCGATACCGAGATTCGAGAACAACAAGGCCACCAAGAGTGGATTTCGAGCGTTAACGACTATGCCCAAAACCAAAATTCGGCATTCATAATGCACACGGGCGATATTTGTTACCCTTTGGGGCTAGATAGCCACATAAAAATTATGAATACCAAGAATATGAACTGTCCGGTTTACTATGCTATTGGTAACCACGATTTGGTAGCAGGCGAGTATGGCGAAAAAATGTTCGAAGACCTATATGGCCCCTCGTGGTATTCGTTCGATGTAGGCAATGTACACTACATTGTTACACCTATGCTAAGTGGTGACTATGCCCCCAAGTACACAAAAGAAGATGTATATCGTTGGCTAAAGAACGATTTGGCTAACGTAGACAAAGATATGGCTACATATATTTTTAGCCACGATGTTGGAGCACATAATACCGATAAGCTAGTATATGCCATTAGCCCAGAGGAATCTATCGACCTCGAGACGCACAATCTCAAGGCATGGCTATATGGCCACTGGCACATCAACCATATTGCTCGCCACGGCAGTGCATACTCTATTGGTACGTCTACCCCCATTCGAGGCGGTATCGACCACACCACATCGTCGTTTAGGGTAATGCACATCGACCAAAAAGGCGATTTTACCTCTGAGCTGCGCTATCCATATATTCGATCTATGGAGATTGCGTCTATAAACATAGATCAATCGCCCGTTACAGCAGCGCATACTACTCCGCTATCGGTGAATTTGTATAATAGCACCTCGCCCGTTACCAAAGTACTGTATAGTGCAAAGGTAAACGGCAAAAAGAGCGATATTGCAGGCTCGCTATCTAAGCAAACCGATTGGAATTGGGCTGGCGACATTGCCCTTGGTAGTGCAAAAAGTGGCGATGCTATCCTAGTGTCGGTTACAGCGCACTTTGCCAATGGCGAGGTACTAAAATCGTCTAAGAATTTTATAATAGATAGCAAATCAGTTAGTATCAACGCTAGCGAGAACTGGACAAACTTGCTACAAAATTCTGCGCATGCACCCTCGCTTGGCGACACCCTAAAGGGCAATCTTGCTCTAAAGTGGGTAAAGAATGTTGGTTCAAACATATTTATGTGCTCGCCTATTGTCTATAATGGCAACACTTACGTTGCATCGGTAGACGAGAACATGAGTGGCAAAGCAGCCGTTACTGCCTTTGATAGCCAAACCGGTGCCCAAAAATGGAAGTTTATGACCGAGCATTCGGTGCGCAACACAATTGTGGCACAGGATGGTTATATATTTGCTCAAGATGTGCTTGGTTGGTTATATGCCCTCGATGCAAACAGTGGTAAGCTGGCTTGGAAAAAACGTCTATCGGTTGCGGCAGTTCTACCTCCGCTTATTGAGGGTTTGGCTGCTAACGATGGTGTAGTATATGCAGGAACGGGCTTGGGTCTAACGGCAGTTGATGCCAAAAGCGGCAAGGTCTTGTGGGTTAACAAAGATTGGCGACAGGGCGAGAGCTGTACATCTACAATATCGGTGGGTGAGGATGTGTTGGTTATGGGTACACAGTGGGGTGCGCTATATGCCAACTGTGCCCAAACGGGCAAAATGTTGTGGAAGGCATCGGACAATGGGCTACGTAATCGTGCAAGCTCACCAGCCTTTTATGATGGCTTGCTATATCTAATTTCGCAAAATAGCTTATTCATTATCGAGCCAAAGAGCGGCAGCGTAATTGTGCGTAAGCAGCTAGATTATAGCGTTGATGTTACCTCAACACCTTTGGTTACCGATAGCGAAATTATATTTGGTACGGCATCTTCGGGGGTAGTTGCCCTAGACAAAGCAACACTATCACAAAAATGGAACTTTCGCACGGGCGAGGCACTTATATACACAGCACCATACATTACCCACCCTGCTGCAATGATAGAGTCTAGCCCAGTACTATCGGGCGATAGGATCTATATAGGCGGTGTAGATGGTGTGTTGTATGTTCTCGATCGCACAAGTGGCGCAATGCAGTGGAATATACCGCTAGGTGCACCAATCTTCTCTAGCCCATCGATAAGTGGTAATGCACTTTTTGTGAGCGATTATGGTGGTAATGTCTATGGCTTTGTAGCCAATTAACAAAGAGTTAGTGTAGTAGGGTTTTTGTCACTATTACATTACATAGCCCCCAAATAACGTAAAGGGCAGATATAGTGTAATAGTTTTAATAAATTAAGGAGTCTAGGTTCAAGCCTAGACTCCTTAATTTTTGTATATACTCTATATTATCTTTTCTCGAAATGTTGGTAATCCTTG
>CAYJIL010000040.1:0-11712 GCA_964370235.1 uncultured Rikenellaceae bacterium
GTATTGATGGATTGCCTTTGTGAAGTGTGGTCGCTTGTTAGTACATAAATTACTTAGCAAATTTTAGGCAAACTGGTTCTTTGGTGTAGATTGAGCGATTCTCTTGCTTTGTGAGTTTGCCCGTAGCCTTGTCTCTTTGGTAGACTTCGATTATGTTGCCAAAGCGGCATGCTACTAGCAAGTAGTTGTCGTTGGGGGTGATTACAAAGTTGCGAGGGTGGTTCGGGGTTGGGTAGTAACCAATCTTTGTGAGGGTGTTGCCATTGTTTGATATTTCAAATGCTGCAATACCATCGCCCTTGACTCTATTGGTTGCATACAAGAATCGTCCATCGTTGCTAATGTGAATATCGGCACTTCCTCTTGCCTTTAGCTCATCGGCTACCACCGAGCCAAGCTCGATGAGCTCGCCATCTTCAAACGAAAATATTGTCACCTTGCCCGAGTATTCGCCAATGAGATATAGGCGATCGCCGCTTTTGTTAAATACTAAGTGGCGTGGGCCTGTGTCTTTTGACAGAGCAAAACTCTTGTGTGTGATTTTTTCTTTTGATAGGGTTTTTAGCTGTTGGCTTGGGTATACGTATATCATATCTTTACCAAGGTCGGTTGCTACCAAATACTTGCCATTTGGTGATAGAATAGCGGTGTGTAGATGCGAAGTGGGTGTGGCGCTGGCTTTGTTAAAATCGTCAACATACACTCCCTTGTCTAGCTTGCCTTTGCTGCCAAGCTCTACAAACGTAAGGCTACCAAGGTAGTTTGCCGTTACTGCTACATCGTCTGCTATTGTAACATAGCAGGGTGCTCCGCCCTCTACGCTAATTTTGTCGATAGCCTCAAATGAGCCATCTTTTTTGTTGAATGCAAAACTCGAAAGCGAATCTTGAGCGTTGCCATTTTCGTTTGCTGCATACACATAGCGTGAATCTTTGCTGAATGCTAGGTATGATGCATTTGATGCGTATACGCTGTCAAGAAGCTCGGACGAGCCATTCTCTTGGTTGAAGTTGTAGCTTGTGATTCCTGCTGCTCCTGTGCCCGTGTAGCTGCCAACTACTAGTTTAAGTTCGTTGCCATGTGGCTTTGCCACCGCCTCAACTGCACAAAAAAGCAGCAGAGCCGTAGTTAAATAATTAAATTTTTTCATACTGTTCTCTGCTGCAATAATAATATCTAATGAATACTAAAGGTTCTCTTTAATAAAGTCGATACACTTATACATTAAGTTGTCTCTCATGCTACCCATACCATGGTTTTGGTCGGGATAGATAGCCATGTCAAACTGCTTGCCCTCTTTTACTAGTGCCGAAATCATATCCATTGAGTTTTGCACGTGTACATTGTCATCAGCCGTTCCGTGTGCAAGTAGTAGCTTGCCCTTTAGTTGCGATGCAAAGTTGATAGGTGAGTTATTGTCATAGCCCTCTGGGTTCTCTTGTGGTAGACCATTGTATAGTTCGGTGTAGATTGTGTCGTAGTATCTCCATGTAGTAACTGGTGCTACCGAGATAGCTGCTGCAAATACATCGTTACCCTTTAGGATACAGTTAAGTGCCATAAATCCACCGTAGCTCCAGCCATAAATACCAATGCGTGCAGGGTTAATATATGGTTGCTTGGCAAAATATTTAGCTGCCTCAATCTGATCTATTACCTCTAGTTTACCTAGGTCTTTGTATGTGCACTTCTTAAAGTCTTCGCCACGGAAACCAGTACCACGACCATCGACACAAGCCACAATATAGCCCTCCTCTACTAGAGCCATCTCCCAGCCCATAGACCATCTATTGGCTACCGACTGTGAGCCAGGGCCGCTATACTGTGTCATAAACAGAGGATATTTTTTAGAAGAGTCAAAGTCACGAGGCTTGATGATATAGCCGTTTAGCTCGACACCCTCCGATGTTGTGAATGTAAAGAACTCCTTTTTAGATGGAGCATACTTAGCTAGTGTCTCTTTAAGCTTGGCATTGTCCTCTAGGGTGCGTACAAGTTTGCCATCGGCACTATGTAGTGTAACTACGTTAGGCGTGCTAGCGTTAGAGTAGTACTGAATATAATACTTGTTACCCTTGCTAAATACAGCATTGTATGTACCATCGCCACCACTCATCATTTTTTTGTTCTTGCCATTTAGGTCGATAGAGTATAGGTCTCTACCTAGTGGCGAAACCTCTGTTGATAGGTAGTATAGCTTGTCTTTTTTGTCGACACCTAGAATATCTGTTACCTCCCAGTTGCCCGAAGTAATTTGGCCTAGCTCGCCATCCTTTATACTATATAGGTATAGGTGCATAAAACCATCCTTCTCGCTACGTAGGATATAGCGGTCGCCATCCTCCAAGAAAGTAATAGTTTGGTCGCCAATGCGCTCGATGTATCTATCGTTCTTTTCGTTGTAGATAACCTTGCTTTTGCCCGTGTTAACGTCGGCAAGTAGCATATCAAAGTCATTTTGGTGACGGTTTAGCCTAAAGACAACTAGTTTGCTGTTGTCGTTACTAAACTTAATGCGTGGAATGTACTGGTCTATCTCTGTGCCAATATCAATCTTTGTATCCTTACCGCTAGTTAGGTTATAGCTGTGAATCTCGACAATCGAGTTATCTTCGCCAGCTTTTGGATATTTGAATTTGTAGGTAACAGGGTATAGATCACCTCTAAATAGGCTCATGTCAAAGCTCTTTACTCGCTCCTCGTCGCTTTTGTAATATGCAATAGCGTCTGAGTTTGGTGACCAGTCATACGCCTTCGAAAAGCTATACTCCTCCTCGTACACCCAGTCAGGAATACCATTAAGAATTTTGTTAAACTCGCCATCAGTAGTAATTTGGTGCTCTTTCATTGTGCCTAAGTCTACCCAAAACATGTTGTTGTCACGCACAAATGCCACTCTTTCGCCATTTGGCGAGAAAGATGCAACTTGTTGTGCTCCACCGCTAGATAGCTTTGTAAGTTTGTCGCTCTTTAGGTCTAAGATATAGTAATCTGCCGTAAACGAGTGACGGTATATAGGAGTAACGTTGGTGGTTAATAGCACTTTGTTTTCGTCCTTAGAGAACTCGTAGCTCGAAAATGCAAAATCACCACCATTAAATAGTGTGTCAACTGCTGCACCACTTTTGTAGCTATATTTAATGATGTCGTTACCACTCTTTGTTGAGTAGTGCTCGCCATCTGCCATTGAGCGCACGCCATAAACCGACTTTGCTCTAAATGTACCATTTGAGATCTCTTTGTATCCAAATTTTTGTGCCGCCGATAGCCCCACACTCACAAGTGCTGCTAGCAACGTTAGTACCACCTTTCTCATACTCTATTATTTTAAGTTTATTTTAGTTAACAAGCCTTTAGGCTAAGATCTAGGCTCTTGATTTGGTGTGTTAGCGCACCCACCGATATAAAATCGACACCACAAGCAGCATAGTCGCTAAGTGTCTCTAGCGTAATACCACCCGATGATTCTATCTCACAACTGTCACCAATTAGCTCAACAGCCTGCTTTGTTAGCTCAACACTAAAGTTGTCTAGCATAATGCGGTCTACACCACCTGCTGCCATTACTTTTTTAATGTCCTCTAACGACCTTGTCTCAACCTCTATCTTTAGATGTTCCTTGCCATTTTTGCGTAGGTACTCCCTGCAACTATTAATAGCCTCTGTTATACCGCCCGCAAAATCGATGTGGTTATCCTTTAGCATAACCATATCGAACAGCCCCATACGGTGATTTTCGCCACCACCATACTTAACTGCCATTTTATCTAGCACTCTCATTCCGGGAGTGGTTTTTCTTGTGTCAAGAATTTTGGTTTTGTGTTCTTTTACTCGCTGCACATACACGGCAGTTTGAGTTGCAATGCCGCTCATGCGCTGCATAATATTAAGCACTATCCTCTCTGCTTGTAGAAGCGAAATTATTTTCCCCTCTACATAGAACGCAATATCGCCACACTTTGCGCTAGCTCCATCACGGAGTACCTGCTCAAAGCGTATATCACCCTCTAGGCGAGCGAATATCATCTTGGCAATTTCGATTCCAGCAATAATTCCATCCTCTTTTACAAGTAACTTCATTTTACCTGTCCTATCACAAGGGATGGTCGATAGTGATGAGTGGTCACCATCACCAATATCTTCTTTGATAGTAAGAGCAATAAGCTCCTCGATATATGGTAGGTACTCTCTCTTTATCTCCATTTTTTCAATTTATAACGTTTCATATATATACCCACTAGGTATAATACACCAATGCAAATATACCTAATTTGGTGTAAAAATAAAAAGATATTATCCTTATAAACAATTTTTACTTTTTGGATATGCTACCTTGAGTGAATGTAAGCGGTTGAATATTACTTGCTTATGGTTTGTTGTTTATTGTTAGGTGTAGTATCTCAATATTTATGCAAACAAATTGTTGAATTAAAATAGCTTTTTTTGTATAACAGATTTTATGAAAACTTGAATTTAATATGAGACCATTAAGAAGTGACGCCACAACCAAAGGCCGCAAAATGGCAGGAGCTAGAGCCTTGTGGAGTGCAAATGGTATGAAACCAGAACATATAGGTAAACCCGTAATTGCTGTAGTAAATTCGTTTACGCAGTTTGTTCCGGGGCACGTACACCTACACAATATAGGACAACAGGTAAAGGGATGGATTGAGGAGCAAGGTTGCTTTGCAGCCGAATTCAATACCATTGCCATAGATGATGGTATTGCTATGGGGCATGATGGTATGCTTTATTCGCTACCTTCTCGTGAGCTAATTGCCGACAGTGTCGAATATATGTGTAATGCACACAAGGTAGATGCAATGATTTGCATATCTAACTGCGACAAAATTACACCCGGTATGCTAATGGCTGCCATGAGACTAAATATCCCTGCGGTTTTTGTGTCGGGAGGTCCTATGGAGGCTGGTAAATTGGGCGATAAGGCAATAGACCTAGTAGATGCTATGGTGATAGGTGCAGATGAATCGCAACCAAACGACGTAGTAGAGGCAGCCGAGAGAGGCGCTTGCCCTACGTGTGGTTCGTGTTCGGGTATGTTTACAGCAAACTCTATGAACTGCCTAAACGAGGCACTTGGTCTAGCTTTGCCGGGTAATGGTACTCTGCTAGCTACACACGCCAAGCGACTAGAGCTGTTTAAAGATGCAGCAAAACTTATTGTTCGCAATGCACACCGTTACTACTTTGAGGGTGACGATTCGGTACTTCCTCGCTCTATTGCATCACGCACAGCGTTTATGAATGCTATGTCGCTAGATATTGCAATGGGTGGTTCAACAAACACTGTACTTCACCTTTTGGCAATTGCGTCTGAGGCTAAGGCAGAGTTTACGATGGCAGATATTGATGTGCTTTCTCGCAAGATACCAGTCTTGTGTAAAGTTGCACCAAACTATCACTACCACATCGAGGATGTGAGCCGTGCAGGTGGTATAATGTCTATTTTGGGCGAGCTCGAAAGAGCATCTTTAATTGACACAACAACTTCGAGAGTCGATTACCCAACACTAAAAGAGGCAATTGCTAACAACGATATAACAAACGATAGTGCACTAGAGGCAGCATTTGCTAGAGCATATTCTGCTCCGGGTGGCAAACCAGTGTATGTGCTTGGTGGGCAAGATGCTAAGTATGACACGCTAGATAGAGATCGCAACCAAGGCTGTATTCGCAGTGCCGAGTCGGCATATAGCAAAGATGGTGGTTTGGCAGTGCTATTTGGTAACCTAGCACCCAATGGAGCTATTGTTAAGACAGCAGGTGTCGACGAATCGATACTTCACTTTGAGGGTACGGCACGTGTGTTTGACTCACAAGATGCTGCTTGTGGTGGTATCTTGGGCGGAAAGGTACAGAGTGGCGATGTAGTTATAATTCGCTACGAAGGGCCAAAGGGTGGTCCCGGTATGCAAGAGATGCTATACCCAACATCATACCTAAAGAGCGTAAAGCTCGACAAGGAGTGTGCTCTTGTTACCGATGGTCGTTTCTCGGGTGGTACATCGGGTCTATCTATCGGTCACGCCTCGCCAGAGGCTGCCGCAGGAGGTACGATGGCTTTAATCGAGGATGGCGACAAGGTAATAATAGATATTCCTAAGCGCACAATCGATGTTGCCATTTCGGACGAAGAGCTAACCTCTCGCCGCCAAAAAATGGAGGCTTTGGGCGACAAGGCATACAAGCCGCTAGGGCGTAATCGTGAGGTGTCAACAGCACTTCGTGCCTATGCAGCAATGGTTACATCTGCCGACAGAGGTGGAGTAAGAGTAGTTCCTGAGTAACTTTATCAATATAAATTACTAACACAAAGTAATTATGACAGTAAAGAATAATATAAGTGGTTCTGAGGCGCTTCTTCTTTCGCTTTTAGAAGAGGGAGTTGATACAATATTTGGGTATCCGGGCGGTGCAGTAATCCCCGTGTACGATACGTTATATGACTACCAAGATAGAATCAATCACATCCTCTCTCGTCACGAGCAGGGGGCTGTGCATGCTGCCCAAGGCTATGCACGCACTACGGGCAAAGTGGGGGTTGCGCTAGCAACTTCGGGGCCTGGTGCAACAAACCTTGTGACAGGTATTGCCGATGCAATGGTTGACTCTACGCCACTTGTCTGCATAACTGGTCAGGTTGGTGCTTCGCTGCTAGGTAGCGACGCATTTCAAGAGGCCGATATGATAAGTATCACCATGCCCGTAACCAAGTGGAACTTCCAAATTACATCGGCATCGGAGATACCATATGCAATTTCTATGGCTTTTTACATTGCTAGTTCGGGTCGTCCGGGCCCAGTGGTGATAGATTTTGCCAAGAATGCGCAAATAGAAATGATAGAGAATTTTGTTTATGAGCCGTGTCGCTATATGCGATCATATCGCCCAGTGCCTGCGGTGCAGAGCGAGCAAATCGAGCGAGCAGCCGAGCTTATCAACAACTCTCAAAAGCCACTACTTATTGTAGGGCAGGGCGTTATCCTTTCTTCGGGCGAAGAGCAAATGATTGCACTAGCCCAAAAGGCAGGTATCCCAATGGCTACTACGCTAATGGGACTATCGGCAATTCCTACTTCGCACCCATTGAATGTGGGCAAGCTAGGAATGCACGGTAATGTAGCCCCTAACATGATGACACAAGAGTGTGACTTGCTTATAGCGGTTGGTATGCGATTCTCCGACAGAGTAACTGGCGAGCTTGCATCCTATGCCCCCAAAGCAAAGATCATACACATAGATATAGACAACTCAGAAATTGGCAAAATTGTGCGTGTTGATGCTCCAATTCTTGCCGATGCAAAAGAGGCACTTGAGGCACTACTGCCACTTGTTAATGAGCGCAAGTGCGAGGAATGGATGGCGTTTGCTCAGTCGCTTATTGCCGATGAGTATGAGCATGTAGGCAAAGATGTTGTAGCCTCACAGCGCAAAGAGCTAAACATGGGCGAGGTGATAGATGTTACTGCCGATGTGTTTGGTGGCGATGCAATTGTGGTTACCGACGTTGGTCAGCAACAAATGTTTGCTTCGCACTATTCACGCTTTAACCACTCTTCGAGCTTTGTGACTTCGGGCGGTCTAGGGACAATGGGTTTTGGTATTCCTGCGGCTATTGGTGCCAAGGTAGGTTGCCCCGATAGAGAGGTTGTTTTGTTTGCTGGTGATGGCGGTTTTCAAATGACTATGCAGGAGCTAGGCACTATAATGCAAAACAACATAGGTGTTAAGATGGTAATCCTAAACAATGGTTTCTTGGGTATGGTGCGCCAGTGGCAAGAGCTTTTCTACGACAAGCGTTATAGCTTTACCCACATGACAAACCCCGATTTCATGCAAATGGCATCTGCCTATGGTATCTCGCACACTAGGGTATCATCAAGAGACGACCTTAGAGGTGCTATCGAGACAATGAAAAACCACGACGGCGCATATCTATTAGAGGTTATTGTTGCTAGCGAAGATAATATCTTCCCAATGGTACCAGCTGGTGCTTCACTATCTTCTTTAATTTATAAAAAAGATGAGACCCATGGAAAGTAAAGAGTATATAGTAACGGTATATACCGAGAATAGAATCGGTGTACTAAATAGAATAACGGCTATCTACCTTCGCCGCAAGCTAAATATCGAGAGTCTAAAGGTTGTTCCCTCTAATGTCGATGGAATTAGTATTTTTGTGATTTCGGCATACACTAGCGAGGAGATGATGGTAAAGATTGTTAGTCACATCAAAAAAATTGTTGATGTAATTGATGCAGAATTTGCCGATGCCTCTAAGCTCATTCGTCAAGAGATTGCTCTATATCGCATATCGAAGAGCATTTTCGAAGATCGTGAAAATATGGAGTATGCAACTCGCAATGTGAGCGGGCGCATTATCGAGCTAACGAGCGACTATGTGGTATTCAAGAAAACGGGTAATCGTGACGAAATTGAAGAGGTGCGTGATGAGCTTATGCGCCGTGGTATTCTAGAGCAGTTTACACGTTCGGGTAGTGTGATTTTACAGCGCATACCAACCGATGTACGACTAAAAGATTTTTTATAGAAAATAATATTTATTAATTAATAAGTTCAGTATAGCTGAGCGCAAAAACAAATGAAATTATGGCACAATTAAATTTTGGCGGTGTTGTCGAAAATGTAGTAACACGTGAGGAGTTTCCTCTAAGCAAGGCACAAGAGATTCTAAAGGATGAAACTATTGCAATTATAGGTTATGGTGTTCAAGGTCCAGGTCAGTCGCTAAACCTTCGTGATAATGGTATCAACGTTATCATCGGTCAGCGCAAGAACTCTGCATCTTGGGACAAGGCAGTAGCTGATGGTTGGGTAGAGGGTGAGACTCTATTCGAGATCGAAGAGGCTTGCGATAAGGCAACTATCATTCAGTACCTACTTTCAGACGCTGGTCAGATTCAAATGTGGGAAACTATCAAGAAGTATCTTACTCCGGGTAAGGCTCTTTACTTCTCGCACGGTTTTGGTGTAACTTACAAAGAGCGTACAAACATCGTTCCTCCAGCAGACGTAGACGTAATTCTAGTTGCTCCTAAGGGTTCGGGTACATCTCTTCGTCGCCTATTCCTATCGGGTAAAGGTCTTAACTCTAGCTACGCTATCCACCAAGACGCTACTGGTCGTGCTTATGACCGTGTTATCGCTCTAGGTATTGGTGTTGGTTCGGGTTACCTATTCGAGACTAACTTCCAGCGTGAGGTTTACTCAGACCTAACAGGTGAGCGTGGTACACTAATGGGTGCTATCCAAGGTATCTTTGCTGCACAGTACCAAGTTCTTCGCGAGAATGGTCACACTCCATCTGAGGCTTTCAACGAGACAGTAGAGGAGCTAACTCAGAGCCTTATGCCTCTAGTTGCAGAGAACGGTATGGACTGGATGTATGCTAACTGCTCTACAACAGCTCAGCGTGGTGCACTAGACTGGTGGAAGAAATTCCGTGATGCATCTCTTCCTGTATTCCAAGAACTATACAGCGAAGTTGCTTGTGGTAACGAGGCTCAGCGTTCTATCGACTCTAACAGCCAAGAAGATTACCGTGTTAAGCTAAACGCAGAGCTTGAGGAGCTACGCGAGAGCGAAATGTGGAGAGCAGGTGCAACTGTACGTTCTCTACGTCCAGAGCGCAACAAGTAATCTACCTATAAGAGAATTTTATAACTATCTTGCATAGTTATCTCTTTATACAGAGGGCATCTCGATTTAAACCGAGATGCCCTCTTTTTGCGTTATATGATTGCTTGTGCTATCACCAAATTAACATTGTTGCTTAGCAATAATATATAGTAATAAAAAAGGCAAGCTGCACTTTAGCAGCTTGCCTTTTTTATTATATACCTCGATACGTGGTAGCTACCAAATCGAATTTATTATAAAATCATACCCTAGTGTGGTATCTTGTATGTTGGGTCGCTATCGTGATCAATATCTATTACTATTTCTGCACTCGAAAGTAGTGTTCTGCAATCTTCGCTTAGGTGTTTAAAACGTAGGCGCTTACCCTGCTTTAGATATCTACTACTAAGAGTATCAAGAGCCGAAATAGCCGACATATCCACAACCCTACTTTCGGCAAAATCTACGACAACCTCCATTGGGTCGTTTATTGGGTCAAACTTATCGCCAAACCCTTGAACCGAGCCAAAAAACAGAGGTCCATAAATCTCGTAGTGCTTAACACCGCTATCATCTACGTATTTACGTGCACGTATCCTTTTTGCATTCTCCCAAGCATAGGCTACAGCAGAGAATATAACCCCAAGAGCAACAGCAAGGGCAAGATTGTGTGTAAAGGCAACAATAAGGGTAACCCCAACCATTACAAACACATCTGAGCGTGGCATACGCTTGAAGGTGCGAAAACTAGCCCACTCAAATGTTGTGAAGGCCACCATAAACATCAAACCAACAAGTGCCGCCATTGGTAATTGCTCAACATATTTAGCACCAAACATAACAAACATAAGAAGCATTACCGAGGCAATGATACCCGATAGACGTGTGCGAGCTCCACTAGAGATATTAATTAAACTCTGGCCAACTAGGGCACATCCGCCCATTCCCGAAAGAAAACCAGAGGCTATATTTGCAGCACCTTGAGCAATACACTCACGGTTACCACTTCCTCGTGTTTCGGTTATCTCGTCAATCATGCTGAGTGTTAGCAACGACTCAACAAGCCCAACCGCTGCCACAATAGCTGCACAGGGTAAGATTAGCATAAGCGACTCCATTGTCATGGGCACTAGCGGCAGCGATAGAGGTGGGAATGCTCCATCAATAGTCTCTCCGGGAGCCAATCTATCAGCCACACTACTTGTTTCGATACCAAAAACTACAACTATGGTTGTCACAATTAATATAGCCACCAGCGATGGAGGAACACCTTTAGATAGCTTAGGCGCAAACTTAATGATAACCATTGTCAGTAGTACCAATCCAACCATTATCCCCAATTCCGATAGACCCTCGCTAAAGAGTGAGGCATTTGTGATTGCATTACCACTAAAGAACTCGCTTAGAGAGCTATTCTCTTTAACTATATTTGTGATAGAAGGTAGCTGAGCGGTAAATATTATCACCGCAAGACCATTCACAAAACCATACATTACGGGCTGTGGTACTAGGCGAATAAATTTACCCAACTTAAAGAGCCCAACAGCAATCTGTATTAATCCTGCTACAATGACAGTTGCAAATATATAGGTTAAAATCTCATCGGGCGTGATTGATGGATATAGCTCCTTTAGTTGAACAACTAGCGACACCAACACAACTGCAACTGCACCTGTTGCGCCAGATATCATACCCGGACGACCGCCAAACATAGAGGTAACAAAGCCCATTACCACCGCTGCATATAGTCCTGTAAGGGGCGATAGCCCTACGATCATTGCAAAAGCTATTGCTTCGGGCACTAGGGCAAGGGCAACCGTCAATCCAGAGAGTATCTCTGTACGATAGTTTGGCGCACTATTAACACCCAACAACTTATGGAAAGATAGATTCATATACTATTAAATATTTAGAAATTAGGGTGCAAGGATAGTGAATATTTTCTACATAAAAAAGGTGGGTAGCTATGGTAATTTACAAAACTCTATTTTGTGAATTATCATACGAGCCAATAGCGAGCCTACACAGTTTAATAGTTAGGCTTAATTCCTT
>CAYJIL010000040.1:11812-18832 GCA_964370235.1 uncultured Rikenellaceae bacterium
CTACAACAAGCACTATTGTCAATACTCTGAATATATTTGCCAACATATCCCCTTGAGCTGTCGTAGATAGAGAGAACACAACCCACCATAGATTCATGAATGTATGCAGGCTGATGGCACACCACAAATTGTAATTCCACTCTACATATACCCATGCAAACATTATACTACCAAACGCTGTTACTCCAAAAACTCCCAAAGCAGACAATACATCGTTTGATTGATATAGATGCAATATTCCAAAAATTACAGATGTAATAAGGATAGAGGGAATGAAACCCCACTTTGTAAATCTGAATAGCAAACCAAAAAGAAAACCTCTAAAGAAAAACTCCTCCATAAAACCTGCAATAGCTGCTAGGTGCACCAATTTATTTATCGAGAGATCGGTATTGCAATCACCCAATAATAGGCCTCCTATGCTCATGGGAATAGTTACTATTGCGCCAAATAAAAGAGCCGTAAAAAAACCTTTACTTATGCCCATCGTAAATAGAATTTTATGTTTGGGTAGCAATAATATGAGTGCTATAATTATTGGCGGCAAGCCAATTAAGTAGTTAATAAATAAACGCACCGAGCTATATTCTGGTGGAATATCACCTTTGAATGGTGGGTAGTACATTATGTATTGATGTATGCAAAAGGCAAGTAATATTACGAGAGCTTGCCATGTGCGGTTTTTTTGTAAAATTTGTGTTGTCATAAAATTATAAGTGGGTTTATTCTTGTTGTTAAAAATATACGGTGGGTTATCCCTAAAAGAAAATATATGCAAGAATCACGGCAGCTATCATTCCCATTAAATCGGCAAAAAGCGAATAGGTGAGCGTATATCTAATTCTCTTTACCGCAATCGACCCATAGTATAGTGCCACCACATAAAATGTTGTGTCCGTTGAGCCCTGCACAATAGATGCAAGCCTACCCACAAACGAGTCGGCACCATAGGTGTTCATTGCATCTATCATCATTCCTCGTGCACCACTACCACTAAGGGGTTTCATTAGCATGGTTGGCAGTGCAGCCGTAAAGTCCGAATTAAGCCCTATGCTCTCGACACAAAACGCTATGCCCATAATCATATAGTCCATAGCCCCCGATGCCCTAAATATGCCAATGGCAACTAGTATTGCTACAAGGTATGGTATTATTGTTATTGCTGTCTTAAAACCATCCTTTGCTCCCTCTATAAAACACTCATATACGTTGATCTTGCGTCTAAGACCCATAACCAAAAACAGAGTAATAACGCCCATCAAAAGAGCATTCGAGATAGTTGTGGCATATGCCGAGAGAGCACTCTTTTCGCCCGTTGTAAACAGATAGGTTACCCCCACCAAAAAGCCCACAAATATAACTCCCGGTATTAGAATCTCTTTTTGCAGAAGATTAATTTTTTGGCGAATAGCAGTAATAGTAATTGCTGTAAGGGTAGATACTCCCGTGGCAATCATTATTGGCACAAACACATCGGCAGGGTTTTGTGCTCCCAACTCCGATCGATACATCATCACCGTTATAGGCAAAAGCGTGAGACCCGATGCGTTTATCATCATAAACATTATCATCGAATTGCTAGCCGTTTGTTTGTCGGTGTTTAGCTCTTGTAGCTCCTTCATAATGTTTAGCCCAATGGGAGTTGCTGCATTATCGAGCCCAAGCAGATTTGCCGAAAAGTTCATGAAGATAGAACCAGTCACAGGGTGTTTTTGTGGGATTTGTGGAAATAGTTTGCCAAATATTGGAGCAGCTGCTCTTGCAAATAGTTCTATTACACCGCCCTTTTCGCCTATGCGCATTATTCCTAGCCACAGAGCAAGTAGCCCCGTTAGACCAATCGATATTTCGAAACCTAGTTTAGCATAACTAAATGTAGCTTCAACCATTTTTGAGAACAAATCGCCCTCGCCCATAAAGAGCGTTCCCACAGTTGCCACAATAACGGCAACTATAAAAAATGATGCCCATATATAATTTAATGCCATAGTCCTATTTGTTTGTTAAGATTCTAAGTATGTTCCCACCCATGATTTTAGCTATTTGATCTTGTGAGTGCCCACGGCGAAGTAGCTCGACTGTAATGTTTATGTAGTCGCTAGCATCGCAAAAGCCCACCACACCACCATCGCCATCAAAGTCAGACCCTATGCCCACATGGTCGTAGCCAACTAGCGAGCCAATATGCTCGATGTGTTTAATAAGATCTATGATGGTGGCGTTGTTGTCGCTATTCAAAAATCCACCATAGCCACACACTTGCACAACACCACCTTTTTGGGCAATTGCACAAATTGCCTCGTCTGATAGGTTGCGTGGGTGATCGCACAGTGCCTTTGCGCTAGAGTGCGAGGCAATAATGGGTTTGGTGCTCAAATTCACAGCGTCCATTGTGCTCTTGTGTGAGGAGTGCGAAACATCAATTATTACACCCAATTGGTTCATTCGCTCGATAACTTGTTTTCCAAAGTCGCTAAGACCATTGTGCATCGTTTCGCCCTTTGCCGAGTCGCAAATGTGGTTTGTGCCATTGTGGCAAAGAGTAATATAGACAACGCCCATATCGGCAAATTTGTTGATATTATCCAAATCGTTGCCAATAGCTAGTCCATTTTCGATACCTAGCATAATTGATTTTAACCCATTTAGCTTTGCACTCATAACCTGAGTGGCGCTAGTGGCTAGGCTAAGGTACTGCTTATTTGCACAAATATCTGCCACAAAACGATTGAGCGTGCTAACAGCCTGCTCGTGTGCCTGCTCAAAGGGTGTTTGCTGAGGGATGTATGCCACCGTAATTGCCATGTCTAAATGCCCCTCTCTCATTTTTACTATATCGAGCTTTGCCTCCTTGTTGCGACAGGCTAAATCGAACCCCACACCATCATATAGCATTGGAGTATCGCAATGTGAATCTACTATTGGGTTATGTGCATGTATTTTTTTTGCTCTCTTAAACAGCATTGCCTCTTTGGCAAAAAAACTAAATAGCTTTTTCATGTCGCTATTATCGCCATCGGCCGCCATATTTTCGGGATGCCATTGCACACCCAATATTTTGAGATGTGGATAACCCTCAACTCCCTCTATTACGCCATCTTGGCTACGAGAATTTACCCTTAGCATAGGTGCTACTTTGTCTATTGCTTGGTGGTGGCGAGAGTTTACCCCAACACTATCTTTGCCTATGATTTGGTGTAGCATGCTCCCTTGAGTTATGTCAACTGGGTGTACTGCAAGATGCTTGTCTTTTAGTATCGAGTGGTTTAGTAGCTCGCTCTTTCGCTCATACATAGATGGTAGGTCTTGGTATATATCGCCACCAAGAGCTATGTTTATGAGTTGCACACCTCTGCAAATTGCAAATATTGGTATCGAACGATCTAGTGCCGCACGTAGCAAAACAAACTCATAGTAATCTCTTTGTGGCAGCAAATCTGTTAGCCCCTCTATGTTTGTTTGTCCAAAATATTGGGCATCAATATCGGCACCTCCGCTAAATATTATACCGTCAACACCATCTAATATAGATGCAATAGCTTCGTAATTGTCGCTTGCAGGTATAATTATGGGGCTAGCCCCTGCATCTATCACCGCTTTACTGTACGCAAAGTGAAGAGCCGAGTTTTCGTCTATAATATTTGCAGAAATTGCGATAGTGGCACGCTCTTTGGCTCTAAGCGGGCTAGCTGTGCTGAATCCTTTGTCGAAATCAAAAATTTTCATAATCATTTTGTGTGTCAAGCAATCACCTAGTGTTAGTGCCAATCACGTTTTTTTGAGAATCAAAGATACTAAATAGTGTTTAAAGAACCATACTCTTTTATATAACTTTTGTAAATACTCATTACTGTGCTTGGTCTGTTATTTACTTAGCGTATTAAGTAACGAATTTTATATATTTGTAATATTTTTTGCTATCTTTGTCATATTGTGTGCAATAAATCTAAACAATTAATAAAAATATGAAAAAATTACTATTACTTCCATTACTGTTTGCTGCTCTAAGTAGCTCGGCACAGAAGTATCCGTTTAACGACCCTAAGCTAACTATCCAAGAGCGTACCGAGGATCTAATCTCTCGCATGACACTCGAGGAGAAAATCTCGCAAATGACCCATCAGTCGTCGGAGATTGAGCGTTTGGGCATTAAATCATATAATTGGTGGAACGAATGCTTGCACGGAGTTGGTCGATCAAAAGATATGGTTACTGTTTTCCCACAAGCCATTGGACTTGCTGCAACTTTTAATGCCCAAGCGCTAGAGGATGCAGCCGATATTATCTCAACCGAGGCACGTGCAATTTATAATAACGAGACTCGTAATGGTAATTTTGGTCAACAATACAAAGGTCTAACTTTTTGGACTCCAAATATCAATATATTCAGAGATCCACGCTGGGGTCGTGGTCAAGAGACCTATGGCGAAGATCCATATCTATCGGGAATTATGGGTAGTGCCATGGTGCGTGGTTTGCAAGGAACAGACGATAACTACCTAAAGGCATCTGCTTGTGCTAAGCACTTTGCGGTGCATAGTGGCCCCGAGCATAACCGCCACTCGTTTGATGTAGAGGTTTCTAAGCACGATTTATGGGATACCTATCTGCCTGCTTTTCGTGAGCTAGTGGTTAATGCAAAAGTATCATCGGTTATGTGTGCATATAATCGCTATGCAGGCCAACCATGTTGTGGTAGCGACCTTTTAATGCGTGCTATATTGCTTAATAACTGGAAGTTCGAAGGTTACACAACCTCTGATTGTGGTGGTGTGACAGACTTTCATATGTATCACAAAACACACCCCAACAAACACACATCGGCTGCCGATGCTGTACTTCATGGTACCGACCTAGAGTGTGGCGACGACTATCGTTCTTTGGGTGTTGCAATTAAAGAGGGGCTTATTACCGAAGATCAAATAGACATTGCACTTCGCCGCCTAATTGCTACTCGCATTAAGCTAGGTATGTTCGATGAATTTGGTTCGGGTAAATACGATAATATTCCTTACTCTGTGCTAGAGGCACCAGAGCACAAGTCACAAGCTCTAAAGATGGCTAGAGAGTCGATGGTTCTTTTAAAGAACGATGGCGCTCTACCATTCAAACGTCTACGCAAAGTTGCTGTCATTGGTCCTAATGGCGACAATGGCGAAACACAGCTAGGTAACTATAATGGTCACCCATCAAACAATGTAACAGTGCTAAAGGCACTAAAGGCAGAGGGTGTTGAGGTTGTATATCACAAAGGTTGTGATTTTGCCTCTTCGATTGAGGGTGTCGATATTGACGCTATTGTTAACGACTGCAAAGGAGTCGATGCTATCATCTTTGTGGGTGGTATCTCTCCACGCCTAGAGGGCGAGGCAGGCGATGCTGGTAACGATATGGTTGAAGGTTTTGCAGGTGGCGACCGCAGCTCTATTGCTTTGCCATCGGTGCAAAAAGAGCTAGTAGCCAAGCTTAAAAAGACTAAACGTCCTATTATCTTTGTAAATATGTCGGGTAGTGCAATTGCCTTTGGTAGTGCTGCCGAAAACTCAGATGCTGTTATTCAAGCATGGTATGGCGGACAAGAGACTGGTAATGCAGTGTGCGATATAATTCTAGGTAGATACAACCCATCGGGTCGCCTACCAGTAACGTTTTATAATAGCGATAACGACCTGCCAGACTTTGAGGACTATGCTATGCAAGGTCGCACCTATCGCTACTTTAACGGTAGAGTAGCATATCCGTTTGGTTATGGTCTTAGTTATACCAACTTTACTTACTCTAACCTAGAGCTAGCTTCGGAGGTTTCGACCGATGGCGATTTAAAGGTGAGTGTTTTGGTAAAAAATAGTGGTTCTCGAAGTGGTGACGAAGTAGTACAGTTATATACATCGAATCGCAAAATTTCGGAGCTTGCTCCAATTGTTCAGCTACGTGGAGTTGAGAAAATAACTCTAGCTAAGGGCGAGAGCAAAAGAGTCGAATTTACTATTGCAGCTCGTGATTTGGGCTATGTTACAAAAGATGGCGAGCTAATTCGCACAGCTGGCGAGTTAGATGTTTTTGTGGGTGGTGTTAACCCTGCTACCGAGTACGTAGCACAAAAGGGCGCTCCTATGGCTATCTCCAAATCGGTTAAGGTTGTGGGCGAGGCAAAAAAGTTTGATCTATAATACAAATCATAGTTAATTGAAAATTCCCGAGAAGATATTTCTTCTTGGGAATTTTTTTGTTTTTAATTTGGATTGTTTTGCTTTTTTGTTAACTTTAAGGTGTTGATATTTGGGACTTTAACTTTAAGTTGGTTTTGTAATGTCATAAATTAACAACCTAAAATTAAATATTATGATGAAAAGATTTTTGGCTGTTGTAGCAACGCTTATTGCTACACTGCTCGCAGTTTCTGCATTCGCTCAAACTGCATCAGACGCACGCAACGTAGGTGATAAAGCACCCAACTTTACTTTGATAAATGCTTCGGGCGACAAAGTATCGCTATATGACGAACTAGAGAAAGGGCCAGTAGTTCTTACTTGGTATCGTGGTGCGTGGTGTCCATACTGCAATCGTAGTTTAGCCGAGTTTCAGGAGCACCTGTCCGAGATAGAGGGCGAGGGTGCAACGCTAATGGCAATTTCGGGTCAACTTCCCGACAAGAGCCTTACTGTAAAGGACAAAAATGCTCTAAAGTTTAATGTTCTTTCGGACCCTATGAACAAGGTTGGAAAAAAATACAAAATTATTTTTGACCTCGATGCTGTAACACATGCAAGGTATAACGACAAAATCAATTTCGATAGTTTTTATAGCGATGATTCGGGGCAGCTGCCAATTCCTGCTACATATATTATTGGTCAAGATCGCATTATTAAGTATGCCTTTATAGACGAGGACTATACAAAACGTGCCGACCCAATGGTGGTTGTTAGTGAACTAGAGAAGCTAAATTAGGGCTTTAAAATATTCTAAATTATATGAGAGGTGTCACGATTTAAAGTCGTGACACCTTCTTTTGTTTTGTTT
>CAYJIL010000040.1:18932-21415 GCA_964370235.1 uncultured Rikenellaceae bacterium
TTTTATTACAACCCATACACACATAATTAACTCAAATACGAATTTCAAAAATCATTTGATTATGAGACGCTTGTTGCATCTGTTTATGGTTGGTGTTATTGCTATTTTTACTTCGTGTAATGACGATGAACCAATGGGCCTAATTTCGGGATATGATAACTCAGCACTTGAGCAGAGTGTCTATGCCGATGATTCATTTGCCAAAGATTTTGGATTTGTGGCAGCCCAATCTTGGACTACCCAAATTCAATCACCCACTCAAGCCAGTGTCGATTGGGTTACGCTTTCGCCCAGTAGCGGCACGGCAGGCGATGTGAACATGAAAATTGCGCTAGGTGTTAATTATAGTGGTCAGGATCGTTTGGCTCTAGTAAAGATTGTGTGTCAAGATCAG
This sequence comes from uncultured Rikenellaceae bacterium, assembly GCA_964370235.1. GTDB lineage: Bacteria > Bacteroidota > Bacteroidia > Bacteroidales > Rikenellaceae > CAYJIL01. The sequence continues at coordinate 19,327 of CAYJIL010000040.1, forward strand.
GAGCTTGTCCTTAGAATAGAGCAAAAAGGTGTAAATAGCCTAGGTGTTAAGCCCGAGCAAATACCTGTTATAGAATATGATGAGTCGCAATTGGCTCAAGAGTTTGCAGCAAATGGCGATAGCGACATGGGAGTCTTTGCCTTTAGGCTTGGTTCGGCATTTACTATTGATACCAAAGTGGCAGAAGGTTATGATGCGTGGTTCTTGGTAGAGCAACATACCGATAATCCCGGCGAACATAGGCTAACCATAAATGCAAGCCCAAATTACGATGATACTCCTCGTGTGGGCGAAATAATGCTCAATTATGGTGGTGCTCGGCCTTTGGTAATAACAATTACCCAAGCGGCAGATCCATCTACACCTAACACGGTGTACTATGTTAAAGATATGGCTTTTTATAGCACAAGCGATGGAGCTTTAAATGACAATAAGATAGGGCTAAAGCTATCATTCGAGTATGATTCAAACAAAAACATATCTACATATACCTACAACTACCTCGAAAGCAATGTAGTGCCCGATAGTTACTACGATATATTGCCTTTTGCCATTTGCAACGAAGAGCGCATAACTAGTTATCACTATTTGGGTAGCAAAATTGTGGGTAATACTATCGTAAATAATACTGTTTATACTTCGCCTAGCGAATTTGTAGAGCAAGCCCCATTCTTTGTAAACGAATATTGCACCATCGACCAATTGGGGCGATTGTCGAGCTATGGTTTCAATAACACAGATTATATCTACCCCAAACAAACCGATGGTTCGTTTTTGCAGCGTGAAGATAGATCGGTAGAGAATACATCGACACTTACTTATGGCGGAGATGGTAGCCCTAGCCATGTTAAGCAAACAGAATATATCGAAAGTATTAGCTATAACGATTCGCCATCTGAGGGTGAGCCTTTATATACTGTTAGTAGTAGCACAAATACAATTAACTATGAGCTAAGTAGCGAATATCGCAATGTTGTTAACATTTTGCGAAAATCGGGCTCAACTTCGCTTGGGCGCAATATTACATACTATACCGATAAGGTGAATAATGCCAACATAGATTTTGATATGTATAGCCTTAACGAGGGGCTCTATTTTGATGATAGTGCCTTTTTATTGCTAGGTTTTGGCAATAGACTAAGCAAAAATCTTATAGAGTCGATAGATGTTGATTTGGCTACTATAAGCACACCACAAAAGGTTAGTAAATCGGCATTCGATTATGAGTTCGATTCGCTTGGTAGGGTAGTAAAGATATATTGTTATTACAACGAATATCAATCGAGTGATGCCATGCCACAAAAAGCAAATAGCCTAGCAGGTGTAATTGTTGTAAATTATTATGAATAGTAAATATGGGGTACTTTGCCAATGCAGTGGCTTGTGTGTAAAGTACCGCCAATGTTAAATGTTATGAAAAAAAATCTACTGTTTTTATTGCTGTTTTTAGCAGCATCAATTTCTAGTTATGGTCAATATGTTCGCAAAGGCGACATAGCACCCGATTTTCGTGCAATGAGCGATGATGGCACCGAGTTTCATTTGAAATCTACCTTAGATCAAGGTAAGTATGTGTTATTGAATTTCTCGGCAGTGAGTTGTACCTATTGCTATGTGCTATACCCCGAACTTATAAAAATTGGGCGTAAATATCCCGACAATCTACAAATAGTAGTGATGTATGGTGGATATAATGACCATGTAGATACACCCCAATTGTGGCATCAGCAAGCCCAGTTTTTATATAAAGAACACTACCAAAAGGTGGTAGATAATAAATTGTTTAGTGTATGGAATACACAGTTTTTGAACGATGTGTATAGTAACCCTTCAAAACATGGTTGGCCAAACTTATTTTTAATTAGCCCCCAAGGCAAGGTTGTTGAAAAGAGCTTTGGTTCAAAGCCCGAAAAGCTAAACAAAATGATTGATAAACATTTGGCGGCAGAGTAGCCCCAAGCAAAAAGCTAGCTGTTTGCTAGCGAATGTAATAAATCAAAAAGAGGTTTTACCAAATTTGGTAAAACCTCTTTTTGTAGTCCATAGGGGAATCGAACCCCTGTTACAAGAATGAAAATCTTGCGTCCTA
>CAYJIL010000041.1:0-20975 GCA_964370235.1 uncultured Rikenellaceae bacterium
TTTTTTGCTTGACTAAAAAGTGACGCACCTATATCTTTGACAGTTTTACAATGTTGTCGGCAAAATCAATTGCGCTTTGTTGGTGTGTAATCATTACAACACATCTATCTTCGATGTTGTCACGCAAGCGATCGAGGAGTGTAGTCTCGGTTTGTAGGTCGAGAGCCGAAGTAGGCTCGTCGAGTAATATGACTGGGCTAGGGCGTAGCATTGCACGAGCAATTGCTATGCGCTGTGCTTGGCCTTCGCTTAGCCCCACACCCTTCTCTCCGCATATAGTGTCGAGTGATTGTGGTAAATCAAACACAAACTCAGCGGCAGCAACCTTTAGCGACCACTCTAGTTGCTCGTTTGTAGCATTACTATTGCCTAGCAACAAATTGTCACGTATTGTACCGCTCATAAGGCTACCCCCTTGTGGAACATATGTAATGTTAGCTCGTGTAAGGGGTGAGCATTTTACCTTCTCGCTCTCTCCCTCCAGGTATAAAGCCCCTTTGTCGGGCACTATTAGTGCCAAGATAAGCTTTATTATGGTGCTTTTGCCTGCTCCGGTTTCGCCAATTAGTGCAGTTATCTTTCCTTTGGGGAATCGAGCGCTAAAATCGCTAAGGATTAGCCTTTCGCCCTGTGCATAACGAAACGATACATTATCAAAGCACACAGCTAGCGAGCCTTGCATGATTTTTTGTTCGCCCTGCTCCTCGCCCGGTAGCGATGCAACCTCTATAATTCGCTCTGCCGATGCAAAACCATTAATAAACGTTGGAACCAATCGGCTCAACTCAACTGCTGGGCGTTGAATCTGTGCTACTAGTTGTAAAAAAGCAGTCATCATACCAAAGGTTACCGCACCATCACGAATACCTAATGCTCCCCACAAGAATGCCGTAACATAACCTGCCGTAAAACCAAAATTTACGACTGCACGTGATGTTAGCGAAAAATTCAATCGCTTGGTCTCGTTATCTTCTAGGTCGCTTTGTAGCGAGTTAAGCCCACCTTGTATTCTTGATGTTTGGTTGAGGGCTCTAATTTGTTGATTGTTTTGAATGCTCTCTTGTATGTGTGACTGCACTTTGCTATCGGTAGACCTAATAGCAAGCGTGAGTTTGCGTAGTCGCTTGGCAAAAAGCCTACTCAGCAGTAGCGTAACAGGCATTACCGCCATAAGGATTATTGCTAGCTTGGGTTCAAGGTATAGCAAAAAGATGAATGCCCCCAATAGTTGAAAGCATGTAGATACTAGGTTGGGTATTTCGGTACATAGCATTTGTCCTACTACCCTAACATCTTCGATCAAGCGGTTGGTTAAATCCCCAGAGTGGTGTGTGCCACGCCCTTGCCACCTAGCGATCATAGCTCGTGAGAAAAGTATTTCACGCAATTTGTTCTTAATGCGAACAGATGCAAGTGTTTCTATACGTGATGTATACACCGAGAAAATTATCTGCACAAGTACACATGCAATAAGCAATGCTATTGTGCTATTAAGCGGAGCGTCAGATTTGCCCGTGACAATATCGATTAACACCTTACTTACATATATGAACAGCAGCGAACATGCTATCGAGCAAGTTCTCATTAGCGAACTAACAAAAAGCGATGTGTGTATTGTAGCCGAGTGCGAGTAAAGCCACTTAGATGCAGATCGAATGTTCATAGTAAGGTGGGTGTTGATTATTTTTTACCGACTAGCTGCCTGTGTATAGATAGCAAATAGCGTCTAACGGGTTTGAGTATGTTCCATACTCTCCATTTTATACCCTCGAATATGGTATGGCATTTGTATTCGCTACCGTTAGGCTTGATTATCTTAACTGCGGTAGCAATGATATCGCTAGTGTTGCAGTACTCATATATGTTGACATTGCCATCGCCCATTAGCGTTAACGACTGCCCTTTCATTTTAACTATACGGTGTAGCACATATGCTTTGGGCGGGAATTTTACCAGCACAATATCGCCCAAAAGAGGTGCTCTTTTCATTTTCTCTAACACAATAACGTCTTCGCCATCACGCAGAAAAGGGAGCATGCTATTGCCTCTTAGTAGCAACGTTGCACGTTTCCCTTGATTCACTATTCGAGCTATATCTTCAAATAGTAGATGATTTGATTTTACAATCTTGCGTTTAACCATACTTATGCGCAATTAAGAGGCTCTATACTGCTTACTACGCCACTGGTTAGGCGGTATGTTATTATATTTGGAGAATATCTTTGTAAACGAACTAGGTGAATAGCCTATACTCTCGGCTATTTCTGATATAGACATACAAGGTTGGTCGATAAGCAGACGCTCCGAATGATCGATGCGTAGCTTTGTAATCCACTCCCTAAAGGTCATGTTATATCGCTGGTTGATAAATGTAGAGAGATAGGTGCGGTTTGTGTTAAGCTCACGTGCTAGTGCCTCTACCGTAATGCTCTTTTGGGTGTAGCCCAAGCCCGCAACCCATGCATCTACTAAGTTATCAAGCCTATCGTAGTGCATTTGTGGTATAGTATTTCCTCGCACCGAGTCGTAGTCCTCGTCAAATTCGGGATCTGGATTAACCGCAATAATGGTTTCGCTAGGAAGAACCACCTCTGCAAAGCCTACGTTTATTAGGTAGTTGTGGTAAGACACAAACATATACGACAGGAATAGCAAGCCCATTGCTAGTGCTATTGTAAAGTAAATGAGAGACATACCGTTTACTAGTCCACCCAAAAGCCCCATGAATGTTATACCATATATACCAATACACGACCAGCTAACAAAGTTACCAAGATCGTCTGAATAGAAATTGTCGTAATTGGCTAGTGTACGCTTATATAGGATGTGGTATCGTATAACAGATAGCGCACAACCAACAGCAAATACAACAGCCGCAATTAGTACAACTAATTGTTTATATTCGTATGGAACTAGAATCAAATTGACCGCTAGAAGCAAAGTCATCAAAGAACATTTGATTCCTGCTATTAAAATATTCTTGCGTGCTTTGTACTTTTCGCTCAATAGAGTCGAGAAGGCAATCTCCAAAAACAGACACCCAAAATAAAAACAAGATATGTTTATCGATCTTGCTGCTATAACGTGCGACATTCTTAGATCAAACAACACATGTAGTAGTGCATATAGCGATCCGCCAAGCATTACTATACCAAAAATCTTTCTCGATTTGTTGTATCGATCAAAGATGGGTTTTGATGGAAATTTTGCTGTTAGGGAAAACACCCCATACACCAAATAAACAGCAAAAGAAATCAACATTACTGCCCTGTATATCTCTGTCATGCCAATCATAATTGCAATTTTAAATTAAGACTATACCGATTTTGTCGTTTAATTACAGCTTTTTATGGCTGTAATCTTGTTGTAGGGGATTGGTTTTGAGTGGCTTGTGAAAATGACAAGTGCTTGAATTGTCGTTTTCGCATAACTGCTAAGTCACGGTGCAAATATAGCGTTTTTTTTCTATAACTCAATCATTTTGACTAATTTTTTTACATTTTTGACATTCCATTTCCACAATTTTGTTGAAATGACAATGGCAATTCCCTGCAAACAAAACCTTGTTTTTTTGCATAACAGCAATCACTACACATTGACGAAATAACAACCAAAATTGCTCTAACAAGTATATTCTTTGTCATCTCCCCAAACGATTAAAATTTGTGTGGAAATTATTTGCACTGCGATTTTTGCTGCCATATCTTTGCAGTACCAAACAATCTATGAACCCAAACTTATTTCTGACGAATTATTATAAAACAAAACAGTTTTATCATATATATATATAATTTACACCCCCGCACCACCACCATCGCAATACAATTTACACAAAAGCATATAACATTAATTAACTAGAACATTTAACCTATGAGTAAATATTTACTTGATATCGTAAGAGCACGATTTACCAACAGATGGATCGTATTCGTAATAGATATGGTTATATCGGGAATCGTATCATATTTTACTTTAATGGTGGCTGCGATTATTACCAACACGCAATTTCCATTGATGCTTAGCCAAGATATTTCGGTGTTCTTGATTCTAGCTATCTTGTTTAATGGTATCGGAGCCTTTATAATGCAAACACACGCAGGTACTATTAGGCATACAACAATGACCGATGCACTAAGAGTCCTAGCTGCACTAATGCTAAAGACAACAGTATATGTAGTGATGCCAACGATTCTTATTAATCGTCTATCGCCTGAGCTTACGCTACTGTGTACAGTGTTCGACATCTTGCTAACATTTGTAATGCAGCTTGTATTTAGAATTATGGTTGTTGTTACCTACCGCTATATGGTGTATAACTCAGACGTAAAGCAGAGCGACCGTGAGAGAATGTTTGTTTACATTAGTAGTAACAACCCTATTACATCTCTTAATTCTATATATGAGAAACTGAATGCTTATTCGCTTGTTGGTTACTTGATGTACGGTCAAAAAATGCACAGACGCATTGCAGATCACCCAGTGTTCTTCTTTAACGATATAAAGACACTAAAGAACCTAATCATCATGCGCAAGATCGACTGTGTGTTGTTTACTTGTAATTCGGATCTAACAATAGAAAAGGATAGGCTAGTACGTTACTGCGAGAAGTACAAGATAAAGACGCTTATGATGCCATCGGCTGACATTATCGAAAACGGTAGAGCAAAGAGCAAGCATTATCCAAAAGTTAAGATCGAAGACCTACTTGGTCGTGACGAGATAAAGATTAACATGGAGCGCATCGCCGGAGAGCTAAACGGAAAAGTAATTCTAGTAAGTGGTGCAGCAGGTTCGATAGGTAGTGAGATTTGCCGACAACTATGTTGCTTTAGCATAAAGAAGCTGGTTCTTTTCGATAACGCCGAAACACCGATGCACAACATTAAGCTAGAGCTTGCCGAGAAATTTCCAACCGTAGCAGTAGAAGTGGTAGTTGGATGTGTTAGACAACTTAACAAAATCGAGAGCGTTCTAGCGCAAACCCGCCCTTACGCAATCTTTCACGCAGCAGCATATAAGCACGTGCCACTAATGGAGGATAACCCTAGCGAGGCAATGCTAACAAATGTAGTTGGTACTCGCAATATGGCAGACAGCGCAGTTAAGTTTGGAGTCGAGCGATTTGTAATGGTATCAACAGACAAGGCAGTGAATCCAACCAACGTGATGGGAGCTTCGAAAAGAGCAGCCGAGATATATGTTCAGAGTCTAGGACGTGCAATCAGCAGGGGACTTCACCCGGGATATACAAAGTTCATCACAACTCGCTTTGGAAACGTACTTGGAAGTAATGGTTCGGTAATTCCACTATTTCGCAGACAAATCGAAGAAGGTGGTCCACTAACAATTACACACCCCGAAATTATTCGCTACTTCATGACAATACCCGAAGCATGTGGGCTTGTACTCGAAGCAGGTGCAATGGGTGAAGGTAACGAGATATTTGTGTTCGACATGGGTAAGCCAGTAAAGATCGTCGATTTAGCAAAACGAATGATCGAAATGGCAGGAATGACACTGGGTAGAGATATAGACATTGCCTACACAGGACTTCGCCCGGGCGAGAAGCTATACGAAGAGCTACTTGCACACTCTGAAGGGTTGCTACAAACATTCAACCCCAAAATTTTTAGAGCTAAGGTACGAGAGTATGAACTTTGCGACATTGTAAGTTCGATATACTCGCTAGAGCGACTAGCAAAGATGGGAGCTACGGTACCTATAGTTCAAGAGCTAAAAAAATTCATCCCCGAGTATATTAGCAATAATTCGCAATTCGAAGTTTTGGATGCTTCGCTACCAGTTGAATCGGCAGCCGAGGTAACGCCTGAGCCAGCAGTGGAGATTCCACAAATGATTAAGGCACCAAAACCTACTATCGAAGCCGATGGTGTAAGGTTTGTACTTTCAAAGCAACGAATATGCAGTTAACTAATATTGACGATAGATCACCAAAGATTTATCCGAAAACGAGGAAGGAGGTGAGCATAAAGGGAGCAGGGTGCTAACATACGCCAGCATCAAGAGATAAAATCATCTCGTATGCTCTCGCAGAGAAATAACAAATCAAAAAAATCGACAACTTTTTTTTAACCATTTTAAAATTTTTAATCATGAAAACGACAGAAAACAGAACTTACGAAGCACCAGTTATCGAACTAGTTGAATTTCAAGCTGAGCAAGGCTTCGCTGCATCGGATCCAGGTATCCAAGCAACAATGCACAACTACCACGATGGTAAGAACTACTAGTAGTTCACAAACACACATTTTTTAATACATACTTGTTATAATCTAAAATTAAATAAGATGAATAGAAAGTTTTTTCTAGCTTGTGCAATCAGCGCAGCAACGCTTGTTTCTTGTAACAACACAGAAACTTCAAACAACGAGGAGCCAGTAATTGGCACTGATGGTATGATCGAACTAAACTGTACAGCAGAGGTTCTTTCGGGTAGTGCAACAAAAGTTCAGATCAACCCAGCGGGTGATGCTGAGATTAGATGGGACACTTATGAGCCACTATCTGGTATTAACTATCCAAACGGTGCTATTTATGACCTAGAAGGAGAAACTGCACGCCCTTACCCAAGCGACGATACAAGAGTATCTAGTACAATTACAGGTAGTGTTCCTGTTGTTGGTACAAAAGTAAACTTCTACTCTAGTAGCCCAAGAATGGCTAAACTAGGAACTCCTGGTGCAGTACTTGAGCTTATTGATAAAGATACTACGTTCACTGCAGCTTACCCTGGTGCCGCAATTCCTGAATTTACTGCTAGCTTCGATCCAGAAACAGAAGGTGGTCGCTATGTGAAGATTAACTTTAAGAATGAGCACACATTCAACATTAACGGCGAGATATCTCTTGATGAGTCAATCGCAGAGTCTTACACAATGTTTGGTAACAACCAGCCATTCCTTTCGGTAGGTATGCGTAATGTTGTTGTTTCTAACGAGCCTCTAAAGGAGAAGATGTCATTCTATCCTATGAACGTTCTTACTAGCCTTAACGTTGCTCCTTTTGCAGTTGGTAACGATATAGGTAAATATGAGAACCTTATGTTCGATAAGATTTATGCAGAAATCGATCCTATTGCAGCTCCATTCTACAACTATATCGTTTTTGATATGGAGAATTTCGACAATATCAGTAACTCAGGTATTGCTGATGCATCTCAGTTTGTAGTATATAGAGACAACCACCGTGAGCTTGCAACTACTACAATCAACATGGTTGATAACAACAATCAGCCAATGGCAGTTAGCGTATACGATAGACTTCACCAGCACGATGGTGGTATCCCAGAGATTGCTATCCCTGTATTCTCTTCTTCTTGTAGCGGTATTGGCGAAGGTTTCACAGTTACAGTAAGATTCTCTCTTAATGGTGTTGATCAGCTAGTTGTTAGCAAGGTGATTCCTGCTGCAGATACAATTGATGATTCAAACAACATTTGGAAGATTGGTACTCACAACACAGTTAACCTAGAAGAAGGTGCTGAGGGTGTTGTTTACCAGTTCGTTCAAAACGCACAATAATTCACTGTCATACAGCGAATCAAGTGATTTGACCTAAATCAAAAGGCAGGGATTCTGACTCAACTTATAGAATCTCTGCCTTTACAAAAACGACAAATCAAATATTTATTGTATCTTTGGTATCGAAACCAGAGAGCAGACTTAATAATTTCACAATGAGAATTAAATCAACCTACCAAATAAGCGAAGTAGCAGGAGAAAGTATCCTTTTGTTGCAAGGTAGCGATGCTGTTGATACAACAAAGCTACTTTCGTTAAATAAAACATCTGTATGGTTGTGGAATACGCTATATGGTAGCGATTTTACACTAGATAGCATTGCCTCTACTTTGGTTCAAGAATATGGCATCGACATGCAACTAGCACTTGAAGATGCAAAAAAATGGCTTGATACATTACAACAACATAATCTAATCGAAGAGTAATTACCCCCACTTAGTTATTTTTCCTATGAGCATACACCACAACAGGTTATACACACTTTTGAGACAAGCAATCGGTAGCACTAATGGTACCGAGTCGTTTGATCTACTAGAGGGTATGACCGATAATGAATGGCAGGAGCTTTTCCTTATAGCAAACAAACAAGGCGTTAAACTTATTGCATATGAAGGTGTCAATAGCCTTCCGCAGCAGTATAGACCAACATCCAAATTTCACCTAAAGTGGTATTTGAGTGTTGTTCAAGCCGAGCAAAGATATAAACACTACAAAGAGAGTGTTGGTAGTCTGGCGCAGTTGCTAGAGGGCCTTGGCATTAAAACTGTTTTGGTGCTCAAAGGTGTTACGGTAGCCGAGCTGTATAAAATTCCCGCTCGCCGAGAGGGTGGAGATATAGATCTTTACCTTAGGCAGGAGAAGAGCTACTGCGATAAGCTACTAAAAGATAACGGAATCGAAGTTAACACAAGTGTTCCAAAAAACTCGATGTTTAATTTCAACGGAATTAGTGTCGAGAACCACGAAATACTGTTCGACCCCAAGATGGCCTTTAAGCGTGAGGCCGATATGTATGCAAGAGCACAAAAGATGATCGATAAGCTAATAGCCGATTTTGGACTTAACGATTTTGAGCTAGGCGAAATAAAGATCAAAGATCTACATCCACAGTGTGCAGCACTATACTACGCACTTCATCTATTTAGACATGCAACTTGTCCTCCGTTAGTGATGAGACAATTTTGCGACTGGGTGGTTACCTTTAACTACTTTAGAGATAGAATCGACGTTAACATGCTAAGAGAGCAGTTTACAGAGCTTGGTTTGTTAACATTTATAGCAAATGTAGAGTTGTTCTGCAAACAAAAGTTTGGATATGAGCCCTACATCGCTAACAGCGAAACAGCTAGTCAGGCAGCAGTCGATCTACTAGACGAGATAATGATTGTTCATAGCGACGGCAGACCGCAATCGTCACTGGGAATTACAGCCATAAAGCACAAATTCCTAAGACAAAAAGCATACTCGCATTTCTTTGGGCCAACAAGTTATTTTGAGTGCCTATTTCCAGAACTTGCGAGATTGTTAAATCACAAGGTAAGAAGTTTGGTATGCAAAAAATAGTACATTACTCTATCGCAGATCTTACCGTTTCGATCGAAGGCAACGATTCAATGAGCATACTAGAGCAACTATCGGGCTTTGGTGAGTTTATAACAGATAATAGCAACAACGTTGATATACGAATTATACTAGACTCAAACCTAGATCTAGCAAACAAGGAGCGATTTACTCAGCTCAAAAATTTTGTAGTTGACGGAACCGAGCACATCTTTTGGGCAGGCGAAAAAGAGTTACTCTTTCAGCTCATAAGCAGCGATGACTCCATTGACGTACTACAAGAGAGAGGCAGCAGCGAGATACGCCTTAGCAGTTGCACTAGCGCACTAATGTTGCGATTTGCACTATGGGCAGCATATTCGATGGTTGCTATCGAGAGCGGAGTTGTTCCCATACACGCCTCGAGTGTCGAGCACAAGGGTTACGCAATGTTATCGCTGGGCGAATCGGGAACGGGCAAGAGTACACACTCTAATATGTGGCTAGAGTCAATTCCAGACACAAGACCATTTAACGATGATAGCCCAATGTTGAGAATGCAAGCCGGCACGCTATACACCTATGGTTCGCCCTGGAGCGGCAAAAGAGCTTGGTATGTGGCAAAGCGTTATCCTGCAAAAGCAATAGTGAGAATAGTGAGAGATCAAAACAACAGCATCGAGAGGCTAAACGCCATTAACTCTATTGCAGCCGTTTATCCATCGCTTCCACCAATGTTTGCTCTCGATAAGGCACTATCGGCAAAACTGCTCGACATAGTATCAAAAGTGTACCAGAGCACACCGATATATAGGCTAAAATGCCGCCCCGATCATCAAGCGGCAGCTGTCAATTATAACGAGTCATTTAAAAACAGTTAAGTAATTAATTTATAAGTTAAACAACTAAATTTAAACGGTTTATTTAACTTGTTAAATAAGATTTATTTTAGTATTTTTGACAGTGTGTCAAAACCCACATCATCACAATATAAGAAATTAAAAAAATAGAATACCATGAAGATCAAACAACTCTTAATTTTGCTTTTGGGAATAGCGGTTATTTCGTGTACTCCAGTAAAAAAACTAACCTACCTTAACGATGTTGAGGTTGACACCAAAATGGATGTTAATCAAAACTACGCACTAACACTTGCTCCAGACGATGCAATCGCTATTGGCATATCTTGTGAGTCGCCATCGCTAGTGCTTCCGTTTCTTCAGGGTGGAGCATCTGTCTCGTCGGTAGTAGCAAGCGAAGTATCAGGCATGGGAAGTACTCAACAAGCCGAGGCTACTGACTATCTAATAAACTCGGATGGTGAGATATTGTTCCCAATACTAGGTAGAATTAAGGTTGAAGGTATGACTACGAGCGAAGTATCAAAACATATCGAAAAGCTAATTGTCGATGGCGGTTATATTAACGACCCAGTGGTTAGTGTAAGACTTCAAAACTTTAAAATAGTAGTACTAGGCGATATTTCTTCGCCGGGTGTAAAGCAGTTTACTTCAGACAGAGTGTCTATATTTGATGTCATTGCAACATCGGGCGATATTGACGCTAGTGGTCTAAAACAAAATGTATTTCTAGTGAGAGAAGAGGGTGGTGAGCGCATCGTGACTCAGCTCGACCTAACAAAAGCCGATATATTTGACTCTCCATATTACTATCTACAACAAAACGATATTATATATGTAAAGCCTAACAAGAGAAGTGCTCGTACGGGTCAGATGGTTAATGATGACAGAATTTACAGCGTCGTGATTACGTTCATAACATCTGCAATTTCAGTCTTAATTGGTGCTCTACTATTCTAATAATACACTATTTGCCTTATGCAACAAAAAAATAACAATACAGTTTCTCCACTATCTTCGATACTGCATATTATAGGTAGTTACTGGTATGTATTTGTCGTATCAATTGCCCTGTGCATTGGTATTGGTTACCTATACTCTCAAAACCTATCACACGTCTACTCTGCTCAAGCAAAAATTCTTATTAAAGAGTCGGGCGATGCAGCAGATTCAGAAATGCTCGAAGAGATTGGTGTTAACACAGGGGCTAGCTCTGTTGAAAACGAAATCGAAGTACTTAAGTCGATTAAACTACTTGAAAATGTAGTTGACGAGCTAAATCTAACTACCGAGTATAGCATACAGCCAGTGATGCGCAAGATAAACATTTATGGCGCATCTCCAATTGCTATTGAGTGGTTCGACAAGCAGACGATAACAAACACAAGTATTAATGTTAATATCCTGTCGGCTAACAGATACCAGTATAGCATTAACGAAAAGAACAAGTCGATAGTTCGCAACATTATCGATAACTTCAATCCTAACAAAACCGATGATGCCGAATACCGAACAGCAAACTTTGGTGACACAGTGTCGCTAAATGGTGGTAGATTTGTAATTAAGCCAACCGAGTTTTGGGGTAACAGCAACTCTAAAGAGACTATTACGGTTAATCTTTTGTCTAAGAATTCTCGTGTATCATACCTGCAAAACAACCTTACGATATATCGTATTAGCAGGGTAACTGGTACTATCCACATTGGATATGTCGATAGCAACTCAAGACAAGCTAGCGATGTTATTACTTCGCTAATCGAAAACTACAATCGCATGGTGGTTGAGGATAAAAACCGAGCGGCACTAAACACCGAGCGTTTTATCGCAAACCGTATCTCGCTTATTTACGAAGACCTTGGAGCAATTGACTCTCGTCTAGAGAATATTAAGCGTAACAACCGAGTAACCGACCTAGGATCGGCAAGTAGCACAGCCTATGAGCAGCGAGTTAGGTATGATGACGAAGTAAATGCAATCGATCTACAAATTTCGCTAATAAGCGCAGTGCGTGCCGAGCTTAACCGTCACCAACATGGCGATTACAGCCAGCTACCGCCAAACCGCCTATACACCGAGATTGGTATTGCCGAGCAAATCACAATTTATAATAGCCTTGTTGCTAAACTAAACGAAATTTCGGCAAACTCAGGTAGACGTAACCCTGTCTTTATTACTCTAGCCAAAGAGGTGCAGCAGGCAAAGGATAACCTTATTATTGCAACCGATAACATCGATAAATCTCTTCAGATTAAGAAAAATAGTCTTACATCTAACAGCCAAGAGGCTTCGAGCAAGCTGAGCAACCTGCTAGTTCACGAGAAGATTGTAAACGATGTTATGCGTGAGCAGAGCATTAAAGAGCAGCTTTATCTGTTCCTGCTAAACAAACGAGAGGCAAACGCAATACAGATTGCTATTACAGAATCTAACGCAACAGTTATCGAGCCAGCTACAAGTTCTCATGATGCTATCTCACCTAACGTTCTTTTCATACTTCTAATATCGGGTATCATTGGTTTTACTGTTCCTGCAATCGCAATATTCCTGCTTCTATCGTCTGACAATATGATACGTACAAAGGAGCATATTCAGGATAACTCTTCGGTTCCGGTTCTAGGTATGATTATCAAGAAGCCAAAGAAACTAAAAGATTCATCGATTGTTGTATCAAACGATGGCAACGATGTTATTAGCGAATCGTTCCGCATGGCACGTGGCGAGCTTGATATTATCAACTCACTAGCAAAAATTGACACCAAAGAGTGCCAAGTTATGCAAATCGTATCGGGCGCCGAGGGCGAGGGTAAAACTTTTGCAACAATCAACCTAGCATTAACATATGCCTACACAAACAAAAAGGTACTTGTAATTGATGGTGACCTTAGACGTAAAGGCTTTAGTAAGCTAATTGACAATGATCGTGCAAATGGTCTTTCGACATACCTTACTAGTGACAACCTAAATATCGACGACTTAATTAGAACTAGTGAGTACTCTATGAACTTAGATTACATACGAGTAGGAACGGCACTGGCTAACCCTGTTACGGCACTAATGTCCGACAAGTTTGAAGATATGGTTACTAAGTTGCGTTCGAGATATGATATCATTATTATTGACTCGACTCCATACTTTATTGTTGTTGATGCAAAGGTGATTAACCGAGTAGCAGATAGTACAATATGGGTAACAAGAGCAGGTGTCGCTAAAAAGGCGGTTATCAACGAAATTAACAATGTGTATGATAACTCTAAGCTAAAGAATGTTTCGGTACTGCTTACCGATGTTGATCTTAACAACATTAAACTTAACTACAATTATAGCTACACATATGATTATAGCTACACATATGGATCTAGCGATAATAAGAAAAAGAAGAAAAAGTAACACCTACTTACTCTCTAGTCCAATACAATTGGGCTAGAGAGTTTATAAAAAATCAACCACTAGAGCAAGCAGCTCAGTAGCACTAAAGCAATAATGGTAACATTAAACGAAACATATTCAATTATAGTTATACTAATAGGGACGATACTTCTATTTTGTTACATTTATGGAGTGCGCAATATTGAGTATCGTAACATAATCTTTGCAGGTCTACTGTTTAGGTTGTTGTTACTATTTGCTGACTACTTTAAGTGGTTTCCAATTCTTAACTCGGGAGCCGACTCCGAGGCATTTCACCTTGTTTCGGTTGCCAATGTCAAGAACTACACCGATACTCTAAAGACAAACTATGTTGTCTTTGTAACCTTTATTTACCGATTGACAGACTGTTCACGCTTAATAGTTCAGTTTATAAATGTTATATTCGGAATGGGTATTATATTCATGATTCAACGAATGTTACAGCAACTCAACGTAACGGGAAAGAACATGAAGTATGCAATGATAATTATTGCATTTTTGCCCAATATCAATATCTTCTCGGCAATTCTACTTCGAGAGGCATGGATCGAGTTCTTTATAACCCTTTCGCTATTCGCTTTTGTGCAATGGATACTCAAAGGAGGCGCCCACAATGTGGTGCTGAGTATAGCGGCGGTGCTAGCTGGCTCATACATGCACGCAGGAGTTATTGGAGTTATGTTTGGCTACATTGTAGCATACATCATCTACAATCCTTCGACAGGAAAGATTACAATATCACGCAACACGATAATATCGCTAATATTCCTGTTCTTGGTTGCAACAGTATCGAGTTCCTACATGGGACTATTTACGGGTAAGTTTGCAGAGTATGAAAGTGTAGATGACATTGTTGATGTAACCAACAGAACATCGGGTGGAGGATCAGACTACCTAACATGGGTTAACACCAATTCGGTTGCACAAAGTTTACTATTCGCTCCGCTAAAGATGTTCTACTTCTTGTTTGCACCACTGCCAACAGAGTGGCGAGGCGTCCGAGATGTTATGGGATTTGTAATTGACGGAGGAATATATATGTATATGTTTTATATCATGTACAAATTTAAGGCAACCACAGAGACTAACAAGTCGCTAAAAAAATTCCTACTCATATCTATCGCAATTGTAACATTTATCTTTGGATATGGTACTACAAACGCAGGAACAGCATTTAGACACAGAGCAAAAAATATTTCAGTTATAGTTGTAACATTTGCACTATCGACAATTAAACCAAAGAACTACGATGAACAAGACCAAGAGAGTGGCGATTTGTCAAAATCTTAAAATGTGGGATCATGAGGCTAGCAACACAGCCGTTGCCGAATGTATTGCATATTGCAACAATAATAATATCGAATATATTATTGTAGACCCATATGCTAACGACGCAATAGAAAATTTGCTTGGCTGCGATGCCGCTATATGGTTTATGCAAAACTATCTGTATGCAGACCTTTTGCAAGCAGGTAATATACTACATGCCGTTGAGCAGCAGGGCGTAAAAGTATTTCCATCTAACAACACAATATGGCATTTCGACGACAAGATAGCCGAAATGTATGCATTCAAGGCAGTAGGCGCACCAATACCACAGAGTTGGGTGTTTTATAGCAAAGAGAGTGTAAAGGAGTTTGCTAGTACGGCAAACTATCCGGTAGTAGCAAAACTGAGAAACGGATCGGGCGCAAGCAACGTAAAGCTAATAAAGAGTAAATCACAGCTACTAGGTTATGCTTCGCAAATGTTTGGAAAGGGTTATGATCCATCGCCTAGCCTAATGTACAAAGCATACTCAAAGGCACAGTCATCTCGTGACTTTAAAACAATGGTATCACGCATTAAAAAAATACCAATGTTCCTAAAAACGAGAATGAATGCCAAAATGATGCCAAACGAGAGAGGTTATTGCTACCTACAAGGTTTTGTTGATAATGATGGTTACGACATAAAAGTTGCAGTAATAGGCGATAAACTCTCATACTTTGTGAGAAATGTACGCAAAGGCGACTTTAGAGCATCGGGTGGTGGCGACTTCTTTTATGCAAGAGAGCGCATCACAAAAAATATAATTGACTCGGCATTCGAAACAGCCAAAAAGCTAAAGCTACAATGTGTTGGTTT
Organism: uncultured Rikenellaceae bacterium; assembly: GCA_964370235.1. GTDB lineage: Bacteria > Bacteroidota > Bacteroidia > Bacteroidales > Rikenellaceae > CAYJIL01. The sequence continues at coordinate 15,476 of CAYJIL010000041.1, forward strand.
TGACTATGTAGTTGATAGAAATAGCGGGCAAGGAATGATAATCGAAATGTGTTATGGCTTCGATTTTGAGGCAGTAGCGGCCGCTGGCGGATATTTCGACCCCCAAGGTAAATGGCACGATGAGCCACTAATCATCACAACCGAAATCATGAAGATGATAACGGCATAAATATTTTAGTAAAAAAAACGACAATGAGAGTTTTACAAGTTTTTGGAATACTTAATCGAGGTGGAGCCGAAACCATGATAATGAACTACTATCGCAATATCGATAGGGAGAAGATTCAGTTCGATTTTGTTGTTAACTTCGAGGAGGAGGGAGCCTACGAACAAGAGATAAAGGCACTTGGTGGTCGCATCTTTAGGGTTCCTCGATTCAAGGGTTACAACATAGTAGGATATACAAGAGCTTGGTATAAACTGCTCAAAGCACATAGCGAGTGGCAAGCCATCCATGTACACAACTTTAAAGTGGCTGGCATTATATTCCCAATCGCAAAACTACTAGGGCGCAATAAGAGAATTGTGCATATGCACACCTCTAACCCCACTTACAGTGCATCACGTAGGCTAGGATACGAGACAACAAAGCTACTTGCAAACGTTTCGACAACACATCCAGTAGCTTGTAGCCAAGAGGCGGGGGAGTGTTATTTTGGTTCTAGGGATTTTGATGTAATAAAGAACGCTGTAGATACAAAGCTATTTGTTTTTGACCCAAAGGTTAGAGAACAAAAAAGAGCAGAGCTATCTCTCGACAATAAGTTTGTGATAGGGCATGTGGGCAATATGAGCCCTGTTAAAAATCACACTTTTATAGTTGAGGTATTCGAAGAGGTTGCCAAGCAAGACCCAAGTGCACATCTGTTGTTGATTGGTGCAGGTTCAATGTTTGAGCAAACAAAGCAGTTAGTAAAAGACAAGGGGCTATCTGAGCGTGTTACGCTCACCGGGTCTAGGAGCGATGTTTCGCAACTGATGATGGCAATGGATGCTTTTATATTCCCGTCACACTTCGAAGGGCTACCAGTCACAATTGTAGAGGCACAAGCAACAGGGCTTCGCATACTAATGAGTGATGTTATAACCCCAGAGGTGATAGTTAGCGACCAAGTTACTACTTTTGCTCTAAGCCAAGGCGCAAGCGAGTGGGCTGGTAAAATACTCAGCTACAAAGAGGAATACCCTAGGGAGCAGAGCTACAAAAATATCGTTAAGTCGGGATATGACATCGATGACAACGTAAGACGATTAGAACAATTATATATATAAAAATTTTCAGCTATGGCAGAGATATCAATTATATTACCAGTTTATGGTGTTGAGAGATATATTCAGCGTACACTAATATCGCTCTTTACACAAACCCGCACAAGTGGTGTTGAGTTCATATTGGTGAACGATGCCACGCCTGATAATTCGATGGTGATAGCAAGAGAGGTAATCGCTAATTTCCCCAATCTTGATATCAAAATTATAGATAAACCACAAAACGAAGGCGTTGCTGCAGCACGACAAGATGGGCTTGAGCTCGCTTCGGGTGAATATATACTACATTTCGATCCAGATGATTGGTGTACCCAAGATATGGTCGAGAGGCTTATGCGCCTAGCAAAGGAGCGAGATGCCGACATCGTAGTGTGTGATTTTTGGGTAAACACCACCACACACGAGAGCTATGTTAGGCAGCTTCCACAGCGAGATGGTCACGAGTGTGTAGATGCACTCCTGCAAGGAAGGTTACACGGTTCGCTATGGAGCAAGCTAGTAAAAAAATCGCTCTACCAAAAGAGCGGTGCAAAGTTTATAAAGGGGATCAACTTTATGGAAGATCAACTTATAATGGTAAAACTATTTAGCTGTGCCGAAAGGGTGGTTTTTATCGAAAAAGCATTTGTTCACTACATGCAAAACGAAGGCTCGATAGTTGCAACTTGCTCAGACAGCAAACTAATGAATGCGCTAGACGTTGTTAAGCACATCGATAAATATTTTGAAGAGAGAGGTTTGGTCGAGCGCTTTAAAGTGGCAATGGAGAGCAAAAGGGCTACAACAAAGCTATTTGTACTCAGGTTTTGCCACAAAGACCAGCAAGTAAAATATTTAGAGCAAATACCAAAACTCGGAAAATATGGTTCGCTGCCACAGTCGGGTCGATTGGCTCTAAAAATGGCAGAGGATGGCAGATTAAAGCTATTCAACCAAATATTAACAATAGATAAATTCATAAAAACTCTTAAACACAGGATAGAAAGATACTAGGCAATATGGATATTTCAGTTATTACACCCGTTTATGGCGTCGAGAAGTACATCGAAAAATCTCTACGTTCACTATTTACACAAACAAAAACAGATAGAGTTGAGTTTATTCTCGTGAACGATTGTACGCCAGATAACTCTATGGAGGTGGCACGTCGTGTAATTTCCGACTATCCAGATCTAAATATTAGAATTGTCGAGCACCAAAAGAACCAAGGCCTAGCTGCTGCTCGTCAAACGGGTATATCGGCTGCTAGAGGACGATATATGATACATATCGACTCCGACGACTGGTGCGAGAAGAATATGCTTGAGGATATGTATGCTTGTGCTGTCGAAAATAATGCCGATGTTGTAGTTGCCGACATATACGTAAACTATCCGGGTAAGCAGGTATATAAGCTAATGGGTGCTCCTGACAATGGCCCCGACTGTGTAACAGCAATACTAAAAGGCGAGCTTAGTGGGTCGACTTGTAACAAACTTACTCGCAGATCGATTTGCACGTCAAATAATTTGGCATGGGTTCCGGGGGTTGACATTGCAGAGGATTGGTTGATTTATATCAAGATATTCTCTAATGCTAAAAAGGTTGTTTCTATGCCCAAAGCATATTTACACTATATTCAAAACCCTGGCTCTTTGACAAACAAAAGATTGAGCCCAAGCAAGCTCAAAAACTATATCGAGGCCGACCGCCTTGCTTATGAGTATTTGACCCAAAAGGGCGATATTGACAAGTATAGCGAGTACTTTGCATTTTGTAGAGCATCGCTACTAAATATTTTGATAGGTAATAGCCGAGGTGCCGACCAGCAAGAGTATGCAATGATGTACCCCGATGTTAAGCACTATCACATTACTCGCAACGCAAAACTACCAAAGCACTACAAGCTGGCACTTAGCCATGCAAGAGAGGGGCGTTTGTGGGTAGCTAACATGGTTTATATGGCAGTAGAAGTTGCCAAAAATATAATAAGATAATACTATGATAAGTGTATCAATTATAATACCAGTATATGGTGTCGAGAAGCATATCGAACGCTCTCTCACTTCGCTCTTTACTCAAACCAAGAGCGATGGTGTAGAGTATATATTGGTGAATGATTGTACTCCCGATCGCTCTATCGAGATTGCACAAAGGGTAATAGCTCAATACCCAAACCTCGATATTAAGATAGTAAACCACACCAAAAATTTGGGGCTTGCGGGCGCTAGAGAAACAGGTATGGGAGTAGCACAAGGCGAGTATGTTCTACACATCGACTCCGATGATTGGTGCGAGCCAAGAATGGTTGAAATGATGTACGAAGCAGCCCTTAGGAGCGGAGCCGATATAGTAGTGAGCGATTTTTATATCGACCACTACACATGGAAAAGCCGAGTACACCAAACCGTACCACAAAAAGGTGACGAGTGTGTTGATAGCCTGCTAAACGGTGGGTTGCATGGGTCGGTATGGAGCAAACTATTTCGCCGCTCGCTATTTACACAAAACAACCTTGGTTGGGTGCAAGGTATTAGCCTTTGGGAAGACTTGCTAATATGTGCCAAAGTATTTTGCTATGCAAAGAGTGTATATCACCTTCAAGAACCATTTGTTCACTATATGCAACACGAAGGGTCGATATGTTCGGTTGCCTCGCCATCTAAGCTAAAAGATGTGAGGGATGTAGTTGATAACCTCGATGCATTTTACTTGCAAAGGGGTTTGGGCGAGAGATATAATGTTTCGCTAGGCTACCGAAAGTTGCAAACAAAAAACTTTATACTCACATATAGCCAAGGCAAAGAACAAAAAGAGTTCTCGAAGCTATATCTCGATCAAAATAGCAAGATTATGTCTATGCCTAACCTATCATTAGATAGGCGTATAGCACTAAAATTTGCATCATCGGGAATGTTGGGCATATTTAGGTTAATACTCAGTGCTAGAACTAGTGCACGAAAACTAAGAAAGAAATTATAATTTTACAGAATAATATTTGAGAAAATGGGCAGAATTGATGTTTCGGTTATTATCCCCATCTATGGAGTCGAAAACTGTGTAGAGGGTTCTCTTAGTAGTCTCTTTGCACAAACAAAAAGCAAAGGTGTTGAGTATATCTTGGTTGATGATTGCTCAAAGGACAAATCTATGGAGGTTGTCGAAAAGTTCATTTCAAACTACCCACAATTAGATATTAAAATTATAAAGCATCAAAGAAATAGAGGTGTTGCCGCAGCTCGTCAGAGCGGTAGTAGTTTGGCTCGTGGCGAATATGTTATACATTACGATCCAGACGATAGATGTTCTGAGAATATGCTCGAAGAGTTATACAACTATGCAAAAGAGACCAATGCCGATATTGTATCGTGCGATTTCTTTAGAGAAGAGCCTAGCGGTACAAAAGAGGTAAAAGAGCCAATATCGGGTGATGGTTTCGAGTGTGCTAGGGCGCTGTTAACCAATCGTATGCACGGAATGGTGTGGAACAAACTAGTGCGCCGCTCGTTGTATGTTGATAACAGAATCGAATTTACCGAGAATATTAATTTGGGCGAAGACCTAATCTTTTGTGTAAAAGTTTTTTGCTATGCTCGAAGAATAGTATATTTACCAAAATCATACTATACATACATATATAACCCTAGTTCTATTACATCGTGTTTTGCTAGTAATAAACTGGGCGACATAGAGGCATATATCGAAGATTTAGAAAGATTCCTAAAACATCGAGGTTTCTATCAAAAGCTCGAAAAAGCGTTAATGCACAAAAAGGTGATAGAGAAACTGAGCCTAATGAAACACACAAAAGGCGAACGCCGCCGCTTATATGCCAAGCGTTACCCCGAGGCTCAACAATATATTATGGAGTGTGAAACGATACCTTTATATCTTCGCAAAGCACTACTATATGCAAGTAATGGTTCGCTCCTTATGTTTAATGCAATAATGACATACCGCAAATTAAGAGGCGCAGTACAGTCATAAATTATTTACGACAATGAGTACAAAACATATTGACATATCGGTTGTTACACCTGTGTATGGGGTTGAGAAATATATCAAAAACTCTTTACACTCTTTATTCTCTCAAACCAAAACCGAGGGAGTAGAGTTTATATTGGTGAATGATTGCACTCCCGATCGCTCGATTGAGATTGCAAAAGAGGTGATTGCATGTTACCCTATGTTAGATATTAAGATTGTCGAACACAAAAAAAACGGAGGCGTGGCTGCTGCAAGGCAAACGGGT
>CAYJIL010000042.1:0-20877 GCA_964370235.1 uncultured Rikenellaceae bacterium
CTCCAAATTTATTGGGAAGTTTTTTTCAAAGAAAATTAGCCCGATTTAGGTAACTTGCATTATACAACCGGTTTAGCTAACTAAACTTTTTTCTTTTATTTTTTTCTCTCTTGTGAGAATGGCTATTTTTGAGATAAAAGCTCCTTTACTTTTGCCGAGATATCTTTGCCTTCGGCACGTCCCGCAAGCGATTTTGATGCTATTCCCATCACCTGTCCCATCTGCGCCATTGAGCTAGCTCCACACTCAGTAATGATAGCAGCCACCGCCTCGGTTAACGCTGCACTAGAAAGTTGCTCGGGCAAAAATTCTTTTAGGACTGCCACCTGTGCCATTTCATACTCATAAAGATCTTCACGAGATTGTGTGCGATAGATTTCGGCTGAATCGCTACCCTGCTTTGCAAGCTTGGTAATAATCTTTAGGCAGTCGGCATCGGTTAGTTCGACACCTGCCGTAGCTGTTTTTGCCTCTACAATATATTTCTTTATACTACGCAAAGTTTCAAGACGCACTTTATCCTTTGCCTTCATAGCAGCCACAATGCCACTGCTTACTTTCTCTTCGATTGTCATAGTTTACTATTATTATAAGTTAAAAATGCTCCATACCTATAATATAAGGCATGGAGCATTTTGAATATTATCTCTACCGTCTATTTAGCATAGCTAACAGAACGTGTTTCACGAATAACTGTGATCTTAACTTGACCCGGGTAGGTCATTTCGTCCTGAATCTTTTTAGCTATATCGTTAGATAGTGTTTCGGCCTCTTGATCGGTAATCTTTTCGCTACCTACTATAACCCTTAGCTCACGACCTGCCTGGATAGCAAAAGTCTTAAGAACGCCAGGATATGACATTGCAAGTGATTCCATTTCGGCAAGACGCTTGATGTATGATTCTACAACCTCACGGCGTGCACCTGGACGTGCGCCCGAAATAGCGTCACATACCTGTACAAGTGGAGCAATTAGAGAAGTCATCTCTGTCTCGTCGTGGTGAGCACCAATAGCATTAACAACCTCTGGACGCTCTTTGTACTTCTCGGCTAGTTTCATACCAAGGATTGCGTGTGGCAATTCTGGCTCATCATCTGGCACCTTACCTATATCGTGAAGAAGACCTGCACGGCGTGCTAGCTTAGCATTAAGACCAAGCTCTGCTGCCATAATACCACAAAGGTTAGCAACCTCGCGCGAGTGCTGAAGTAGGTTTTGACCATAAGAAGAACGGTACTTCATCTTACCAACAAGACGAATTAGTTCTGGATTAAGGCTATGAATACCTAGGTCGATAGCTGTACGCTTACCAATCTCGGCAATTTCGTCCTCGATTTGACGCTGAACCTTAGACACGACCTCCTCGATGCGAGCAGGGTGAATACGACCGTCTGTTACTAGCTGGTGAAGTGCAAGGCGTGCGATCTCACGACGAACTGGGTCGAATGCAGATAGAATGATAGCCTCTGGAGTATCGTCAACAATGATCTCAACACCCGTAGCTGCCTCTAGGGCACGAATGTTACGACCTTCACGACCAATGATACGTCCTTTTATCTCGTCACTCTCGATATTAAATACCGTTACAGAGTTTTCGATAGCTGTCTCGGTTGCTACACGCTGAATTGAGTTTACGACAATACGACGTGCCTCTTTTGTTGCGCCTAGTTTTGCCTCTTCGATAATTTCGTTAACATAAGCCGAAGCTTGAAGTGTAGCCTCGCTCTTCATGTTCTCGATAAGAAGGTTTTTTGCCTCGTCACGAGTCATGTTGCTAACTTGCTCAAGACGCTGTGTCTGCTCAGCAATGATAGACTCATACTCTTCACGCTTTTTCTCACACTCAACTTTTTGAGTCTCTAGCTGCATTCTTTGCTGCTCAAGAGATTTCTCTTTTTTGCTGTTCTCGTCAATTTTGCGCGAAAGGTTACCTTCGGTTTGCTTGATTTTGTTCTCAGCAGATGCAAGTTTACTGTTACGCTCGCTCACTTGCTTGTCGTGCTCGGCACGTAGCTGAATGAAACGCTCTTTTGCTTGAAGGATTTTCTCCTTCTTAATCATTTCGCCCTCACTCTCGGCTGCCTTTAGCATTGCCTCACGACGACGGGCGGTCGCCTTGTTGGTGATAAAATAAGAGCCTCCCGCAGCCAATGCAGCTGCTACGATAGCTATTATTATAGTGATTATCTCCATAAATTAATTTTTATATACGCACCACACACGATGCTAAAGTTTAAAAAATACCGAACTAGTCGGTTTCACAAATAATTCGTTCCCTAATTAAGTAGGGGTATAAACATAAAAAATCCCACATATACACTCCTCTAGAATTGTCGAAAACCCAAAAGGATATTATTAGAGTCTCCGAAAGTGCCCGCAAACGTCCAACGTCCCCATAAATGGAGAACCCCGAAGGGTTAAGGCCTGTTTTTAGACAAACGAGATTTACTCATTTAGAATAAGTGTTGATTTTCGCAAATGTATAAGGAGGATATGCGGGATAACCTCAGTTACTTTTTATGTAAAGAACCTACTCTTTCTCGGACATATAGTCCGAAATTTTTTTATCTAAACTATCGAGTCTATCTACCAATTTTGGAAGACTATCATCGATCTTTTGTTTTTCGTTATCAATAGATATTTGCAAAGCTGCCATCGCCAGATAATCTATTGGATCATCTACCAATTTGCGAGCTTGATATAGTGCAACTCTCTCATTTATCATACTTGCTGCGCGGCGTATGACCTCCTCGTCTTTGGAGTCGATACCTTTCATTGAGTATTTTCGACCAGCTATTCTGACACTTATATCCAATTTACCGTCCATCGCAACATAATTTATTTATAGTTCACCAAAGCAATACAACGGTCGATCTCCCGCAAGATTCTCTTTACCCTTCGGCTTGCCTGACTAGAAGAACCATAGGCTTCGCTTAGCCCTTTGCTTAGCTCTAAGATCTTTATTCGCTCCTCTAAACTAGCGATTTTGTCTTTAAGCTCGCGGCTCTCTTCTCGGTGGCGCTCTCCTTGTGCTTTCAATCGCTGATTGTCACTCCTAAGCTCTTTATTGTAGCTAATCAGGCTCGATACCCGATCGCTCAGCTTATTAACTATCTCGTCAGCAGATTTCATATATTACACTAAAGGTGGATAACTATATATCTATAAATAAAACTCCCACTTCGGTTCACAAAGTTACGATTTATCATCGTAAAAACAAAAAATCATTGCCCTTTTATTTTAGCCTATCACCTAAAATTTTAAAAAACAGCTAACAAACACCGTGAAGATCGTAATCGTCACTTGATGTTATAAGGACTTCGTAAATTCCCCCAATCTCTAAATCCTCATCGGATGTAACATAAACCTCGGGGTCTACCTCTGGCGAATCGCCCTGTGTGCGACCAACATAGAGGCCATCGCTATATGAATCGATCATCACATCCATCTTTTTACCAACAAGCGAAGCACTGTGAGCTGCCGAAATATCGCGCTGAATCTCCATTATAACATCACGGCGGCGCTCTTTCTCCTCATCTGGTACATCATCAACTAGTTGTTCGTAGGAGTATGTACCCTCTTCGGGGCTATATGGGAATACGCCCAGACGCTCGAACTTAGCCTCACGTACATATTCGCATAGCTCCTCAAAATCTTCGATTGTTTCGCCCGGATAGCCAGTTATCATAGTTGTGCGAATGGTAATGCCTTGGACTCTTTGACGCAAAGTATTAACAAGCTCACGAGTTCCTTTACCACCCAGCCCTCGACGCATCGAACTTAGCATATTATCGCTAATGTGCTGGAAAGGAATATCTATATAACGACACATTTTTGGCTCGGTTGCCATAACCTCAATTACCTCTTGTGGGAATTGTGCAGGGTAAGCATAGTGTAATCGCACCCACTCGATGCCCTCGATGCGGCACAAGCGGCGAAGCAGCTCGCCCAATTCTCGCTTGCCATAAAGATCCATGCCGTAGTATGTAGTATCTTGTGCAACAACCAACAACTCTTTTACACCATTGGCAGCTAGTTTTGTAGCCTCAAGCAATAGCTCTTCCATTGGCACGCTCTTGTGGCGACCTTTGAAAAGAGGAATAGCACAATAGCCACAGCCCCAGTTACAACCCTCAGAGATTTTTAGGTAGGCATAGTGCGATGGTGTTGTTAGCTTGCGCTCGGTATCACGCTCTTTTTGGTATGATGCACCAACAGCAGCAATAATTTGCTCCATATCATACACACCAAAAAACTCATCCACCTCTTGAATATCGTCTTTAAGCTCCTCTTTATATCTTTCGGAAAGACAGCCAAACACAAACAGATGGTCGATGTCGCCTCGTCTTTTAGCCTCGGCATAGCCCAAGATCATATCAATTGACTCTTGCTTTGCATCAAGAATAAAGCCACACGTGTTTATAACGATAATTTTTGCCGATGGATCGTTACTATCGAAAATTATCTCAAAACCACTCCCTTCACACTGCGAAGCCAAATGCTCAGAATCTACAATATTCTTTGCACAGCCTAGTGTTATTATATTTATTTTTCTCTTACTCATTATTATTCACCAAACAGAGTTTCTACGAACCTCTCTCTATCAAATGGTTGAAGTTGGTCGATGCCCTCGCCAACGCCTATATATCTAATCGGAATACTAAAGCGATCCGATATACCAATTACAACACCACCTTTTGCAGTACCGTCTAGCTTGGTAACGGCCAAAGATGTAACTTGTGTAGCTAGCGTAAATTGCTTTGCCTGCTCATAGGCATTTTGCCCAGTAGAACCATCGACAACCAACATTACCTCGTGTGGTGCACCCGGAATTACCTTGTCCATCACAGTGCGTATCTTGGTAAGCTCGTTCATAAGCCCCACTTTGTTGTGCAAGCGACCTGCCGTATCAATAATTACGACATCGGCACCCGAACTAACAGCAGACTTTAGCGTATCAAAAGCTACCGAGGCAGGGTCGCTACCCATAGATTGCTTTACGATTCTAGCACCCGAACGCTCGGCCCACACATCGAGCTGCTCAATTGCAGCCGCACGAAACGTATCGGCAGCACCCAGCACCACGCTCTTACCATCACGAACTAGCGATGCAGCAATTTTGCCAATAGTAGTGGTCTTGCCAACACCATTAACACCTACAATCATCAAGACATAGGGCATACCGTTTTGCTTAGGATAATCGGTAAAGGTAGCGTCGCTCTCTTTTACCAACGAAAAAACCTCCTCTTTAAGTATGCCGTTAAGCTCGTCAGTCGAAAGGTATTTATCCCTTGCAACTCGCTTTTCTATATTTGTAATGATTTTCACAGTGGTTTCAACACCCACATCCGCAGATATAAGCATCTCTTCAAGGTTATCTAAAACCTCCTCGTCTACCACCTTCTTACCAATAGTAGCCCTAGCTAGTGCCGAGAAGAAACCTTTTTTGGTTTTTTGCAAGCCTTGCTCTAAGTCTACTTTGGTTTGAGTTCTCTTTTTAAAAAAGTCAAATATTCCCATAACCAAATCAATATGGTACAAAATTACAAAAAGCGGCTTGAAATACAAGCCGCTTTTTGTAATAAAGCCTCAAAAGGCTCTAAGTACATAAAAAAATTTATGCTCTCCGAAAGATTACTTCTTTGCGAAGAAATCCTTAACTTGCTCGTTAGGAAGAATCTCTGCCTTAAATGTGTAAGAACCAGTTTTGTCGCTCTTTACCATTTTGATGCACTTAGTTGTATTCTTACCAGTACCCGTTTTAAGGGTTGCAACTACTTTCTTTGCCATCGTTTTTTAAATTTAATGATTAATTACTTAATCTCTCTGTGAAGTGTAACCTTTTTAAGACATGGGTTATACTTTTTGCGCTCCATTCTGTCTGGAGTGTTTTTCTTGTTCTTTGTAGTTATGTAACGAGACATACCTGGAACACCGCTCTCACGTTGCTCTGTACACTCCAAAATAACCTGAACTCTGTTACCTTTTTTAGCCATTTGATTGCTTGTTAATAGATTTTACCTACGTTTTTTGACTCTTTGATTGCAGCAGCAAGACCTAGCTTGTTAATTGTGCGAATACCATTTGCAGAGACTTTCAAAGTAACCCAACGACCCTCTTCCTCAAGGAAGAACTTTTTTGTCCTTAGGTTAGGATTGAAAACTCTCTTACTCTTCTTGTTAGAGTGAGAAACATTGTTTCCTACAAGAGCTTTTTTACCTGTAATTTGACAAATTTTCATCTTAGTTCTTAATTAGTTATTGTGAAAACTATATAATTTTCGAGTCGCAAATATAGGGATTTATATTTACACAACCAAATAAATAGCAAAATAAGTGCCAATAGACATAATAAAATAGCGTTGCCCAACAAAAAAAACACTAACCCCATGTGTTCTATATCCTTTGGGCGAGCCAAGCAAAATTTGAACCCGAGGCTCAAAAAACGGGGGTTTCGATGTTTTTACTTAACACAAACCATGCCTTTATAAAACTAATTTTGCAGACAATTACAACAAAATGACCGACACTGCACATATTAAACAAAGAGGAGACAGCCTGTGCCATCTCCTCTTTTGTATGTTTAGTCCATCTTAAGTACTGCCAAGAACGCTTGTTGCGGAACTTCGACATTACCAACCTGACGCATACGCTTCTTACCTTTCTTTTGCTTTTCGAGTAGCTTACGCTTACGAGAAATATCGCCACCATAACACTTAGCCGTTACGTCCTTACGAACCGCTTTGATAGTTTCACGAGCAATAATCTTTGCACCAATAGCTGCCTGAATAGCAATATCGAACTGCTGACGTGGGATAAGCTCCTTTAGCTTTTCACACATCTTGCGACCAAAGTCATAGGCATGGTCACGGTGAATAAGCGATGAAAGTGCATCGACACCCTCGCCATTTAGGAGTATATCTAGCTTTGATAGCACCGAAGTTTTATAACCCGTACGATGGTAGTCAAACGAGGCATAACCCTTTGAGATACTCTTTAGTTTATCGTAAAAGTCGAATACAATCTCGGCAAGTGGCATATCAAACGTTACCTCAACACGGTCTGTTGTAAGGAATGTTTGGTTTGTCAACGTACCACGCTTGTCGATACATAGTTTCATGATAGCACCCAAATAATCGCTCTTGGTGATTACCTGTGCTGTAATATATGGTTCTTCGATGTAGTCTACAAGTGTAGGCTCGGGCAGACCCGAAGGGTTGTGCACCTCGATAACCTCGCCCTTTACTGTGTGTACTAGGTACGACACGTTGGGAACGGTAGTAATTACGTCCATATCGAACTCACGATATAGTCGCTCCTGAATAATTTCCATGTGCAAAAGACCAAGGAAACCACAACGGAATCCAAAACCTAGCGCAAGCGATGATTCTGGCTCGAAGGTTAACGATGCATCGTTTAGGCGTAGTTTCTCTAGCGATGCACGCAGGTTTTCGTACTCGTCACTATCAACCGGATATAGACCAGCAAATACCATTGGCTTAACATCGACGAAACCACCAATACCACCCTCACAAGGGTTATCGACCTTTGTAATAGTATCACCCACCTTTACTTGTGAGGCACTCTTAATACCAGATATAATATAACCCACATTACCTGCACGTAGCTCGTTGCATGGTGCAAGGTCGAGTTTTAGTACACCAATCTCATCGGCACTATATTGGTTGCCTGCATTCACAAACTTTACCTTATCGCCTTTTTTGATTGTGCCATTAAATATTCTAAAATATGCAATGATACCACGGAAAGGGTTAAACACCGAATCAAAGATAAGAGCCTGAAGTGGCTCGTCCTCATCGCCCTTTGGGGCTGGAACTCGCTCAACAATTGCCTCTAGTATATCGGCAACACCCTCGCCAGTCTTACCAGATGCCGAAAGAATTTCGTCTCTGTGGCAACCTAGCAGATCAACAATCTGATCTTTTACCTCCTCGACCATAGCCGCCGCCATATCAATCTTGTTAAGCACCGGAACAATCTCTAGGTCGTTCTCTAGCGCAAGATATAGGTTTGATATGGTTTGTGCCTGAATACCCTGTGTAGCGTCTACAATTAGCAGCGCACCCTCACAAGAGGCAATAGCACGTGACACCTCGTACGAGAAGTCTACGTGACCGGGAGTGTCGATTAGGTTGAGAGTATAAGCCGCACCATCGTTAGCAGTGTAGTTCATCTGAATTGCATGACTCTTGATTGTGATACCTTTCTCACGCTCAAGATCCATGTTATCTAACACCTGTGCTTGGCTGTCACGCTCGCTCACCGTCTTTGTTGTCTCTAGCAGACGATCGGCAAGTGTACTCTTACCATGATCTATATGTGCAATTATACAAAAATTACGTATTTTATTCATCATATCATTTCTCTTTATGCGCACAAAGATAATCTAATTAGCTAAGATTTCAAACCTATACTATGTTTATATTGCTTTATAGCAGCCATTATCTTCTCGCCTCGCTGTGCCCACAGCACCCCAAACAGAATGAATGACCCACCAATTATTGCTACTGCCGTTATTCTCTCATCGAGCACTATATATGATGCAGCAAGCGCACCCACGGGCGAAAGGTATATATAGTTACTAGTAGTGGTTGTTCCCAAAACCGCAACCGCCTTTACCCACACAGTAAAACAGATTAGCGATGCGAATATCGATAAAAAGACTAGGTTACCCCACACAACGGGCTCTTTTATTATGTCGAGATCGACAAACTCACCATCACTTAGCGTAGCTGGTAGCAGAGTTATTACTCCATAAAAAAACACTTTGCGTGTTATAAAGGTAGTTTCATATTTTGACTCTAACTTTTTGAGTAGTACAGTATAAAAACCCCACGAAAGGCAGCTAATCATTATGAGTGTATCGCCAATTGGGTCGAGCTTTAGCACATAGCTACCGTTAAACACTACCCCCACAACCCCTAGTAGAGCAATGAGCGAACCTGTAATTGCCACACGTGTAATGTGCTGTGAGCGAAAAAATATGCGTGTCAAAATCATCGTCACAATGGGCGTAAAGCACAATATGAGCGAGGCATTTGTTACCATGGTGTAGTTGAGTGCAAGATTTTCGGTATAAAAATATAGTGATCCACCACACACACCTGCCGCCGCTAGCATTAACTCCTCTTTTATGTTGTCGGCCCTATATCGCTTGGCAAAGGGTAGCATCAAAAGATAGGCTATTATAAATCGATACACCATTATTTGCGATGGTGTAAGCCCTCCCAGCAAAAGCACCTTGGTAGAGACAAAGGTAGTACCCCAAATCATTATCGTCAAGAACGCTAATAGGTGAAATAGTGGGACACTCGTAGTCCATTTTTGTTGTGACATTATTTCCAAAAAATTAAATCAATTTTACTCTCTATGGCCTTTTCGGTGCTGTCGTCTAGCGCAGGGAATAGATCTACACCTATTCGTTTTTCTAGTGCATCGACACTCTCAACATAACCAAATATATTTTTACCCACATCGTCACGATTGGGCATAATGAACGCTATTGCCGAACACTTTGCACCGCTCTTTGCTACTATCGCTTTATAGAAGTAGTCGGGAACAGTTACTTTGTTATCGCCAATTGTCACGCGTGGTGTTTCGGCCAAAACACCTGCCGTTACTATGTATAGTGTGTCGTGCTCAATAGCCCATTTGCGTACTTGCTTTTCGAGTGCGCTCCATGTGCCTCGGTTGAGAGCAGGTTTTTGGGGCGAAATATTAGAGAACAAAAATGTTGCTCCGTTCTCGCTGTCGCTATCGTCTCTGTCGGCCGATGGCAAGAGGTGACCTCTATCATAACCCGAACGACTATAATCGCTATTCTCTGCCGATGCCCAGCCGTTTACCTCGACACGTGGGTCGGAGTAGAAACGATCTTTGCGCTCGGCCTCTTTGCGTGATGCCTCCTCGCCCGTTAGGCGGTAGGCTACCCAGTAGGGTTGTTTATCTCGTGGGCTATATAGCAGCGTATATCGTCCATCGTTATTGCGAATTACATAGGTAGAGTCTTTTATATATGGTATTTCGATAGCCCCAGTGCTGTGAACCGTAGTGCTTTTTGCTTTGGCAGAATCGCTGCTTTTGGCAGTAGTCTCTAGCGACTCTTTAATTTGTTCTACTTCTTTGGCAGCATCGGTTTTTACTTCGTTTGCTACTTCGCCAGCTTGTTTTGCGGCTTTTTTTGCCTTGCGAGCAACCTGTTTTGCCTCTTTGCTTATCTTTTGGGTGCCATCCTTTATAGTTTGCTTGCCCTTGTGCATTTGCTTTTCGACTTGCTGCTTTATGGGAGCCATGCTTTTGGGGCTATCGGAGCTATTCATAGAGAGCACCACAACCACTATTGCTACTATAATTAAAAGAACAACGAGCCATTTTTGCGAGCCCTTAGGCGAGCCTTTTGTGCTCTTTGCTCTTGATGTTTTTGATGTTTTTCTTGTTGCCATTATGCTTGAAAATTTGAATACTGCTGCAAAGATAAAAATCTTTAGTATCTTTGCGGTAATATCACCATCTATGCGTGATAAAATATATGCCTCGTTTGTGGCGTTAACAATTAAAATATTATTTGAGAAATAGATATGAAGACCGTCAATAAATTTATGCTAAAGTCCTATCTGGGGCCGATGATTATGACTTTCTTTATAGTTATGTTCATCCTGCTGCTAAACTTCCTTTGGCGATATATTGACGAACTAGTAGGAAAGGGACTACCATTCTCGGTGCTTGCAGAGCTGCTATTTTATGCAACTGCAACGATGATGCCGATGGGTCTTCCGCTTGCAACGCTTTTGGCTGCCATTATGACAATGGGTAACTTGGGCGAAAATAACGAGCTACTTGCGCTCAAGGCGGCAGGTATTTCGCTGCCACGCATCATGAAACCAATTATCATTGTTGCGGTCTTTATCTCGATAGGTAGCTTTTTTGTTGTCAATAACTTTGTGCCCTACTCCTTTAACAAGATGGGCGAGTTGTTGTTCGACATTCGCAACCAAAAACAAGATATTGAGTTTAAGGACGGAGTGTTCTTTAATGGTATACCCGATGTGAGTATTCGTGTAAGCACACAAGATCCTGTCACAAAAAAACTCACAAATGTTCTTATATACGACAATCGTGACCGCAAAGTAACACGAACGATAGTTGCAGACTCGGGATATATCGACCTATCAAAGGACAAAAAGTTCTTGAGAATGAAACTATTTAGTGGGCAAACATACGAGGACAATCGAGATTTTCAGTGGTATGAGAACCCTACGCTCAGCCACCATATATTTAGAGAGCAAAACCTATATATCGAGCTCGAAGGATATAGCTACGAACGAAGCGGTAACTCTGTATTTGGCAACACCAGCCAAAACAAAAACATTAGCGAGCTATCGTTCGATATTGACTCTTTGGGGCAAGCAACACAAAGCAGCATAGACAAAATGACTTCGAGTGTACTGCGCCACCACCTATTCACTAGGGACACAACAATTCTTAACCCCGACTCTTTGTTTCACACCAGAGAGCGTTTTGAGTTAAGCAACGACATCGAAAAACTAAATACCGACAAAAAAAGCGAGATATTCAGGCAGCTAGCAAAGCGTATTGGTAACCTCAAAAACTATGCAATGGGCGAGCACACATCGTTGCAACCAACCACTACACAGTATTTGCGTAGCCGAGCCGACTGGCATAAAAAGCTGTCGCTCCCTGTCTCAATCTTGATTTTCTTTTTGATAGGTGCACCACTTGGGGCTATCATACGAAAAGGAGGACTTGGTACACCAATCGTTATATCGGTTATTTTCTTTGTCATATATTATATAATAACCATGACTGGCGAAAAGTTAGTTTATGATGGAGCTTGGCCTGCCGTAGCAGGTATATGGCTATCGTCGATGATACTTTTCCCACTGGCGGTATTCCTTACCTCGAAAGCAACCTCGGATTCTAAGTTACTGAACCAAGAGGCATATATAGATAGATTTAAACAGATTAGAGATTTTATAATCAAAACGATACAAAAAGTAAAGCGATGAAAACAGAAGAGATAATATTAAATACAATAGAAGAGGCGCTAGAAGACATTCGCCAAGGTAAAATGATTATCGTTGTTGATGACGAGGATCGTGAGAACGAAGGCGATTTTGTTATTGCAGCCGAAAAGGTTACTCCCGAAGTGGTTAACTTTATGTTGACAGAAGGTCGTGGTGTGCTTTGTGCTCCTATTACAAAGAGCCGTTGCAAAGAACTAGGTCTTGCTCCACAAATTGGTGATAACACATCTATTTTGGGTACTCCGTTTACAGTAACAATCGACAAACTAGAGGGATGTTCGACAGGTGTTTCGACACACGATAGAGCTGCAACAATTACTGCTCTAGCAGACCCTACATCTACTCCAACAACGTTTGGCCAACCCGGTCACATCAACCCACTATATGCACAAGACAGAGGCGTACTTCGTCGTGCTGGCCACACCGAGGCTGCCGTCGACCTAGCTCGCCTTGCAGGACTATACCCTGCTGCTGCCCTAATCGAGATTTTGAACGAGGATGGCACAATGGCTCGCATGCCTGAGCTACAAGTTGTAGCAAAGAAATTTGACATGAAGATTATTTCGATTGCCGACCTTATTGCATATCGCCTAAAGAGCGAGAGCATTGTCGAGGTGGGTGAGTCGGTAGATATGCCAACCGATCATGGCCACTTTCGCCTAGTGCCTTTCCGCCAAAAATCAAACGGGCTAGAGCACATTGCGCTAGTTAAGGGCGAGTGGAACGACGACGAAGATGTGCTTGTACGCATGCACTCATCGTGTATTACGGGCGATATATTTGGCTCGTGCCGTTGCGACTGTGGTACTCAGCTACACGAGTCGATGAAGATGATTGAAGAGGCTGGCAAGGGTGTTATCGTATATCTTAACCAAGAGGGACGTGGCATAGGCTTCTTTAACAAAATGAAGGCATATAAGCTACAAGAAGAGGGGCGTGACACTGTCGAGGCAAATATAGAACTAGGCTTTGGTGCCGACGAAAGAGACTATGGTGTGGGAGCATCGATTCTGCGTGAGGTAGGCGTTCGTGGTATTCGCCTGCTTACCAACAACCCACAAAAGCGAGCTGGTCTTGAGGGCTATGGTCTAACGATAGTTGAAAACGTACCTATCGTAATTACTCCTAACAAGCACAACCAAAAATATATGGAGACCAAGGAGAAGATGATGGGACACAAGCTGGGTATATTTTAGTTATGAACAAAGATATTAGAATAGTATATATGGGTACTCCCGACTTTGCTGTCGAGCCATTGCGCCGACTAGTAGAGGGGGGCTACAATGTTGTAGCAGTAGTTACAGTGCCCGACAAACCACAGGGACGTGGGCAAAAGGTTGCCTTTAGTAGCGTAAAAAAATATGCGCTAGAGCAATCGTTGCCTATTTTGCAGCCAGTGAAGATGAAGGACGAAGCATTCCTAGAAGAGCTACGTAGTTATAATGCCGACTTGGGTATTGTAGTAGCGTTTAGAATGCTCCCACAAGTGGTGTGGGCTATGCCTAGAATGGGAACTTTCAACCTGCACGCTTCGCTACTGCCCGACTATCGTGGTGCTGCACCAATCAACCGTGCCGTTATGGATGGGCAAAAAATGAGTGGTGTTACTACATTTATGCTAGACGAAAACATGGACACTGGCGATATTATCGATTCTCGTGAGGTTGCTATCACAGACGATATGACAGCTGGCGAGCTACACGATAAACTAATGGATATTGGCTCTGACCTAGTGCTTACTACGGTTGATCGCCTAGCACGAGGTGGTGTCGAGATGCGCAAACAGCGTGACATAACAGAGGTTCGCCACGCAGCAAAGATATTCAAAGACGATTGCCTTATCGACTGGAGCGCAAATATTGACTCTATATATAATATGGTGCGTGGGCTTAGCCCCTACCCTGCTGCTCATAGTAGCCTAGGGGTCGAGGGAGCTAGCTTTAAGGTGATAGGTTCACACAAAGAGTTATGTGAACACTCGTTAGAGGCTGGCAAGCTAGTAACCGATGGCAAAAGCTACATAAAGGTTGCTTGCTCGGGCGGCTATATAGTAATAGACAGGCTACAACTATCGGGCAAAAAAGCAATGGATAGTGTAGAGTTTCTACGTGGTAATAGTAAAATATTTAGCTAATGAAAGAGCAGTTAAAGGAGCAGGTTGCTGCCGCAGTCGAAGTACTAAAGAGCGGCGGTATAATTCTTTACCCAACAGACACGGTGTGGGGAATTGGTTGTGATGCAACAAATGCATCTGCTATTGAAAAGATAAACGCCCTAAAAGGCAGAGAAGACAAAAAGAGCATGATTGTACTTGTCGACTCAATTGACAGAGCAGCATGCTACACTAGTGGTGCACCCGATATAGCGTGGGATTTGATGGAGACGGCAGATAAGCCACTCACTCTAATCTTGCCAGATGGTGTTGCTGTTGCAGCAAATCTACTGCCCCAAGAGAGAAGCATTGCAATTAGGGTGGCAGACCACGAGTTTTGCCGCATGCTATGCCGCAAGCTAGGTCGTGCGGTGGTATCAACATCGGCAAACGTTTCGGGCGAAGATACACCAAAGAATTTTTCTCAAATTTCGGACGAAATCAAAAAGGGTGTCGACCTAGTGGTTAGCCCACAGTTCGAGGGTCGCCCAACGGGCAAGCCATCGGCTATCATTTCGCTTTCGGCTTCGTGCGAGATAAAGATAATACGTGAGTAATGATAACAACAAAGATACAAATTAGATATACCGATATAGATACTCAGCTGCATGTTAACAATGTTAATGTGCAGCAATATTTCGATATTGGCAAGTATGAGTATCTAAAAGAGGTTATAGGCATAGTAGGTGCTTTTGAGGGTACTGGTATTGCAGCTGTGAATACCAATACCAACTATTTTTGTCCCATTTTTTTGCAAGAGCAAATAGAAGTTACCACAAAAATTACTAAATTGGGCACAAAGAGCTTTACGCTATACCAACAAATTATTGACAGCCAAACACAAGAAGTAAAGAGCGAGAGCACTTCGGTGTTGGTAACAATAGATATTGCCACCCAGAGCGGCATAGAGATTCCCTCTCTTTGGAGAGAGCGAGTCGCTAAATTTGAGAACATCTAAACTTAGAAGATTATGTTAGGAATGTCAGCTTTTAGACGTAAGCCACGTCAATTCAACTATGATCCACGCTACTACGATGCCGAGAAGGAGGCACGCGAGGAGCGCAAGCGTCTTATCCTAGGCGAAGATTACGAGAGTGCCGAAGACCAAGCAGAGGAGTACACACCGGGTAAATATCTTCGTCGTGCTAGGCTAAATCGCATGAAAAGCGAAGCTCCATCGCCTAACAAAGGGCGTACAATCACTCTTCGACTAGTTATCTTTATTGCACTACTAATGCTTGCGGGGTATTATATAATGTCGTTTGATGGATTCGCAAAAATGTTAGGTCTATAATGTCGCAAGGTGTAGTAAGAGAGCTTTCGGAGTTTCTTGCCAACCAAATTGCGGCGGGTGAGGTAGTATTGCGCCCAGCATCGGTAGTCAAGGAGCTAATGGAGAATGCTGTGGACGCAAAGGCAGAAGTTATAATTGTCAACATCAAAGAGGGCGGTATCGACATGATACAGGTCGTTGATGATGGGTGTGGTATGTGTTTTGATGACGCCAAAATGGCATTCAATCGCCATGCCACTAGCAAAATAAAATCGGTGGACGATTTGTTCGCAATTCGCACGTTTGGGTTTAGGGGCGAGGCACTACCATCTATTGCCTCAATTTCGCACGTAAACCTAAAGAGCCGCATGGAGTCTAGCGAGACAGGGGTCGAGGTAGACATTAGCGGTGGCGCACTAAATCACCATCAAGAGGCAGTTGCAGCCAAAGGCACACAGATAGTTGTAAAAAATCTGTTTTACAACATTCCAGCTAGGCGCAAATTCCTAAAATCGGCACGTGCAGAACAGCGTCATATCGAAGCTGAGTTTGTGCGTGTTGCTTTGTGCTACCCTCGCATATCGTTCTTTTTACACAGCGATGGCAAGTGCATATATAACCTGCCTAGCTCAAACTTGCGCAAAAGAGTTGACTATATTGCAGGCAAGAACACTGGATCGGGGCTAATGGAGCTACACGTCGATACTTCGATTGTCGAAATAAAAGGCTATGTAGGCCACCCAAAAGGTGCCAAAAAATCGGCTAGCCACTTTATGTTTGTGAATGGCCGCTATTTTAGTAGCCGTGCCCTACACAAAGCAGTTGCATCGGCATACCAAAACCTACTTTCATCAACTGACACTCTACCATCATATTTTTTATATTTTGATATTGCACCCGAAAGGATCGATGTTAATGTATCGCCCGGCAAGAGCGAAGTAAAATTCGATGACGAGCAGTCGATATGGCAAATCTTGTCATCGGCAGTGAGAGAGTCGCTAGGGCGCAATGGTGTTGTGCCAATGATTGACTTTGAGGCAGGTGATTTGATGGATATTTCGATAGGCGAAAGAGACGAAAGTAGCCAAGATACATATACTCCCCAAATTGATGTTAACCCCATCTTCAACCCTTTTGACGAGAGCTTTTCGTTCTCTCGTGCAGTTGGAGGCGATGGAGACTCGTTTCGCAACAGTATTCGTTCCGAAAGCTATGTAGCCGAGGGCCCAAGCGAATATTCATCTACCGATTTTGTTATAGAAAAAAGCGAGACAATCGAGTTTGAGAGCACTGCTGTGCATAGCATAATGAGCGATATTCCATCGGAGTTTCAGAGTAGCTTTACCGAAAGCACACAACAAGAGGCTAGCTTTACGAGTATGGAGTTTAGCGACCAATCATACGTAGACATATCTTTTGACCAAGAGCCTAGCAGCACTAGCAACCCACAAGTCGAGATAAAAGAGTTTTTTATGATTGGGGCAAAGTATATTGCTTGCAAGGTAGATGGTGTGCTAAATGTTGTTGATACATCTCGTGCTCTGTACCGCATTGGTTATGACCGCATAATTACACACATCGAAAATAACGACACACAAGCTGCACCATCGCAAAGACTGCTTTTTCCTCGTAGTGTAACTCTCGCAATGGGTGACTACCCCATTATCATAGACAACAGAGCGTTACTAGAGAAAGCAGGCATACACTTCGACAGTGACGATGCTACGTTATCAATTGAGATAACATCTATACCAACCGACCTAAAGGATCAAGATACCGACTACCTCATCGAAGAGATTATTGGCATGCTAAAGGACGAAACGATGGATCAGCTAAGAGCAAGCACCCACGAAAGAGTTGCTCGCTCGATAGCAAGAGTTGGTGCACGCAATGCAAAACCACTCACCCACGAAGAGGCACAATATACGCTCGAAGAGCTATACAAGAGTACCCAACGCAATTTTACACCCGACGGTCAACCAACAATAGTTACACTAACGATGGACGAATTGACACTAAAATTTAGAAGATAAACCAAAACACATAATTAGTTATGATGCCAAATTTTCAGACACCACCAGTGGTTAAGAATCTTATTATAATAAATATACTCTTTTTTATGGCGCAAAGCCTACTGCCCGATGGTAGAGGCGAAGCACTAACACAAATGTTGGGCTTGCACCCAATGGGAAGCGAGAATTTTCGCTACTACCAAATAGTGACTCACGTGTTTTTGCATGGTTCGATTTCACACCTATTCTCAAACATGTTTGCACTGTGGATGTTTGGTCGCATACTAGAGTATGAGATTGGCGACAAGAGATTTTTGACCTACTACATGGCAACGGGAGTTGGTGCTGCTCTGCTGCACTTGGGCGTACTAACTTGGGAGTTAGCAGGTGTGAGAGAGGCTGCAATGGCACTCATCAACACCCCAACACCAGAGCTATTTAGCTCATTCCTAAAAGACTATGCACACTCGGGGCTATATGACAATAACATAGACTTTATTAATAGCTGGAGCGAAGACCCTTCGCAAGCGGCATACCTAGAACAGGTGCGTAGCTTTGCATCTAACTTTATAGCACAAAGGCTCGACACGGTTACCGTGGGTGCTTCGGGTGCTGTATTTGGGGTGCTACTAGCATTTGGTATGATGCACCCAAACGACAGAATCATGTTGCTTATTCCGCCAATCCCAATGAAAGCTAAATACTTTGTAATTGGTTATGGTCTTTTAGAGCTATACCTAGGCTTTAGTGGAGCAACCCCGGGCATTGCACATTTTGCACACATTGGAGGTATGCTATTTGGATATATACTTTTGAAGTACTGGAAAAATAGCGGCAAGATATACTATTAGGCGCAATATTGTTATCTTTGCCCTCGCAATTTTGAATAGATTGATTAAAACAAAAATGAGATATGAATAAAGATTTTATCGAAGAGTTAAAATGGAGAGGTATGATACACGATATCATGCCTGGCACACAAGAGCAACTACAAAAGGAGATGACAACAGCTTATGTTGGCATTGACCCAACGGCAGATTCGCTGCACATTGGCCACCTAGTGGGCGTTATGATGCTACGTCACCTACAGCGTTCGGGACACAAGCCAGTGGTTCTAGTTGGTGGTGCTACGGGTATGATTGGCGACCCATCGGGTAAGTCGCTAGAGCGTAACTTGCTAGATGAAGAGACACTTCGCCACAACCAAGACTCTCTTAAGAAGCAACTTTCGCACCTGCTAGACTTTGATAGCGATGCTGCAAACCGTGCCGTTATGGTTAATAACTATGACTGGATGCGTGAGCAAAGTTTCCTTGGTTTTATTCGTGATATTGGTAAGCTACTTACGGTTAACTATATGATGAGCAAAGACTCAGTTAAACGTCGCTTTAGTGGCGAGGGTGATGGTATGTCATTCACAGAGTTTACATACCAGCTAGTGCAGGGTTTTGACTACCTACACCTATATGAGACAATGGGTTGTAAGCTACAAATGGGTGGTTCAGACCAATGGGGCAACATCACAACTGGTACCGAGCTAATTCGCCGCAAGGCAGGTGGCGAGGCATTTGCTGTTACTTGTCCGCTTATTAGAAAGGCAGATGGTACTAAGTTTGGCAAGACCGAGCAGGGTAATATTTGGCTTGATGCTAAGTACACTTCGCCATATCGTTTCTACCAGTTTTGGTTGAACGTGAGCGACGAGGATGCTGTTAGCTACATCAAGATATTTACGATGCTAGATCAAAACGTAATTGAGGAGCTAGTGGCTCGTCATAGCGAAGCGCCACACCAGCGCGAACTACAAAAGACTCTAGCTCGTGAGCTTACTATCATGATTCACTCCGAGGCAGAATATAACCGTGCAGTTGAGGCGTCTAACATTTTGTTTGGAGGTGCTACGGCAGAGGTTCTTCAGTCTACCGACGAGCAAACACTACTAGATGTATTTGCAGGTGTACCTCAGTTCGAAATTGCAATATCTGACATTGAGGCAGGTGTTGACTTTGGCGAGCTATTTACTGCTAAGGCAGCTGTTTTTGCATCAAAAGGTGAGCTACGCCGCCTAATTGCTGGTGGAGGTATCTCTATCAACAAAACAAAGGTTGCAGATATGGCAGACAAGCTAGATAGTTCGATGCTAATTGCAGGAAAATATCTAGTGCTACAAAAAGGTAAAAAGAGCTATTTCCTAATTAAAGCTATATAAATTTATGAAGAGATTATCGGTTAGACTATTCGCACTACTTGCTGTGCTAGCTAGTGCAACTATCACCTCGTGCTGCTCGACTGAGCAAAAAACCGAGGCTGTTCAAACTGCTCCAGCGGCAGAGAACGAGATTTTAATTGTAACAGCTACAATGCAAATTAAGGCGGATTCCGTTAATCGCTTTAAGGAGATTGCAAACGAATTGATTGCTCGTACTAGAGCCGAGGATGGTTGCATCACCTACAATCTTTTACAGGATTATAACGATCCTACAATATTTACATTCTACGAAGAGTACACCTCAGACGAGGCATTTGCGTTTCATGGCAAACAGCCATACCTTGATACATTTAGAGGGCATCGCAAAACTCTTTTAGAGCACAACGACATTACGGTTAATATCTATCGAGGTATTAAGAAAAATTAAACAACTATGAAAAAAACATTACTTTTGATTGTAGCGATGGTACTTGTATCGCTTACAACTCTTTCGGCTCAAGGTATTCGCCTTGGTGTTAAGGCTGGTATCAATGCAAACCCATCGTCAATCTCTTTCAAGAACACCGAGGAGAACCTAAAAGAGGGTTTATCTAACCCTGTTGGTTATCACTTTGGTGCATTTGCAAGGGTTGATCTACCACTAAGCCTATACTTGCAACCAGAGCTAGTGTTTGAGAGCAACACAAACCAAATTACAGACTATGCAAAGCAGCGTGTTACACAGTTTGATATTCCTGTACTAGTAGGTTTTAAGATTGCAATGATACGCCTAAATGCAGGCCCTGTATTCAACTTTAAGATTAGCGATAAGATGATTGTAGAGCAAGGTTATAGCGATATTACCTCGGAGCTTATCAACAAGGGTGTGGGCTATCAAGCAGGTATTGGTATCGATATTTTGCGCAAACTAACGCTAGATGTTAAGTACCAGTCGGCATTCTCGAAGATGGACAACAACTTTACAATTAAGGATGCGGCAAGCTCAACTCTATCGACAATTTTAAATGGCGAGATCAAACAAAACGTTGTAATGTTCTCGGTTGGTTATATGTTCTAGTCAAGCAATTTACTATCATACAAAAAAAGGCTGTTTGGTTTCCCAAACAGCCTTTTTTATATCACAATACCTGTGTTTTACTTTAGGTATTTATTTAACCACCCAAAGA
>CAYJIL010000043.1:0-10877 GCA_964370235.1 uncultured Rikenellaceae bacterium
TTTTGGACAGCCTCTTGCTATGTTGACATCTATTTATTAGCTGTGCTAAAGATGGTTGTTGCGGCCTATTTTTTTCATTACTGCTAAATAGATGCGATATACTGCATAGCCATAAATAAAACCTGCAATAGTACCGTAGAATAGATCTAGTGGGTAGTGATAGCCTAGGTATATGCGGCTGTACTCAACCAACAAAGCTGCTACAACGGCAAAGTACACAAACCAACATCGACGCACTACAAGGCCTAGAAAAAAGAGTGTACCAACACTATTGGCAGCGTGTGCCGACACTGTGCCGTATTGCCCTCCTCGCATATTATCGACTAGATATACCATACCCTCTAACAAAGGCTCGTGCATTGGCCTCAAACGTGGTGTGTTACTTTTAAAGAAATTGCAGGTTTGATCGGCAAACAAAATCACTAGTCCAACACCTAGTGCTAAGTATAGTACATCGAGTGGCTTTAATTTGCGGTTAATATATAGGTAGGCAAGTGTACCCACAAGGGCTGCAGCCAAAAATAGCTTGCTGGTTACACCAATCATTAGAGTGTCCATAAAGACACCACCATCAAAATTTAGCTGGGTAAAAAGATCTCTATCTAGGGATAGTAGTTTTTCGTACATAGTTAATCTGTTTTTATTAATTGCAAATATCTAAAATTTTGGGATCATTACCAAAGATACACCCCATAATGCGCAAACAAAGTAGCGGTAATATGTGCTTGGTATCAAAGCCGCTTGGCAAGTAGCAAGCTACAAAGGCAGGCACACTTATATATCTGAAATTCAGTGGCGACAAATAACACAAATGATTTGGAATCATTAATTTATTTTGATAATTTTGTAGAGCTATGGCTGTGCCAAATTTAGTAGCACAAATATTCACTATTCCCAAAATACAAAGAGCCAAACAACACGCCATATCACTCTACAAAAAAAGAACGCAAATCAGAGGGTCAAAAACTTAAATACATAACACTATGGGTAAGCAAAAGACACAACAAGCGAGCAGGCTATACAATAGAGAGCTTTCGTGGTTAGATTTTAATGATAGAGTTTTGCAAGAGGCAAAAGATAGCAGCGTTCCACTACTACAAAGGCTTAGGTTCTTGGGAATCTTCTCGGGCAATCTCGACGAGTTTATCAAAGTGCGCCTAGCTAATATGATACGAGAGGTGAAGCAAGACCCCAAGCAACGAAAAAGGGCGTATGGCGGAATGAGTGCAAGCAAACTGCTAGATGCCCTCAACTGGCGAATAGCCAAACTATATGCTAAATTTGACCAAGTGTGCTTGCAGGTAAAAACCCAAATGGAGAATGAGGGCATATATATAGTTAACCATAAATCGCTCACACAAGAGCAGTATAAGTTTTGTAAAGACTATTTTATATCGGACCTAAGCGCAAGACTGTCGCCAATAGTTATTGGAGAGGGTGCGCCAACTCCATTTCTCGAAGATGGAGCACTATATATGGCTACATGGATTGAGGGCAACGAGCAGTCGCACTATGCCATTATTGATGTTCCTTTGTCGGCAACGTGTAGTCGATTTATTACCCTGCCAAGCAGCCCCGATCGCATAGATATTATATTTATAGACGATGTAATTCGCCTGTTTTTAGATAACATATTCTTTATGTTTGAGTATGAAAAGATAGAGGCATATTCGTTTCAAATCGAGCGAGATGCCCTACTTACGCTAGATGACGACCTAGATCGCTCGCTAGAGGATAGTGTTGCCGAGGGTGTAAAAGAGCGACGAGGCGGTAGACCAATGCGCCTAAAGTATAGTGAGCACATGCCACTAAAGATGGTGAGCTATATAGCAAAGGAGCTGGGTATAAAAAATGACTCACAGCTCGAACACAGGGGCAAGTATCTACATCTAAAAGATTTGATGAAGTTTCCAAAGGTGAACAACAAGCTCGAATATCCCCACCTCAAACCATCGATACACCCATCAATCGACCCTATGGGCTCGCTACTGAGCACAATATCAAAGGGTGATATTCTATTGTGTTACCCCTACCATACATTTGGTCACTTTGTTGATCTGCTGCGTGAGGCGGCCATCGACCCACACGTTAAGCGCATTTCGATAACAATATACCGCTCGGCAGATAGTTCAAAAGTTAGCCAAGCACTTGTTAACGCTGTTCGTAACGGTAAAAAAGTGAGGGCACTTGTCGAGATTAAGGCTCGATTTGACGAGGAGCACAACATTGCAACAATGAATATGCTAGAGGCAGCAGGCGTGCAAATTATAAACTCTACAAAAGAGCTAAAGATACACACCAAGCTACTACTAATCGAGCGTGAAGAAGATGGTAAACGAGCAAGCTACACATATGTAGGCACGGGTAATTTTAACGAAGACACGGCAGCTGTTTATAGCGATTTTGGGCTTTTGACAAAATGCGAAGAGGTGGGTAGCGATGCTCGCAAGATATTCAAACAGCTCAAAAATACAACTAAACAATTTGATTACCAGCAACTACTTGTTTCGCCCCACCATATGCGTGGGCAAATAGAGGCGTTAGTAGAGGGCGAAATCGACAATGCCAACAATGGCAAAGAGGCACGTTTCGATGGCAAATTCAACGCCATTACCGACGAGAAGATGATAGAGCTACTCTACCGTGCATCGGCGGCAGGTGTGAAAATTAGGCTAATTGTCAGGGGCGAATGCTCACTAATGGCAGGTGTTGAGGGCTTGAGCGAGAATATCGAAGTGCACAGCATAGTAGATAAATATCTAGAACATTCTAGGGTTATCATAGCACACAACAATGGTAATCCACTTAGCTATATACTTAGTGCCGATTTGATGAAACGTAACCTCGAACACCGCATCGAGGCAGGCATACAAGTAACCGCACCCGAGCTAGCAAAGCAGTTGGGCGATTTTTTTGAAATTCAGTGGCGTGACAACCAAAAATCGAGGCTCATTACCCCACCATTCGACAATAACTACCTGCCAAGCAAAGACACTGGCGAGCCACATCGCTGCCAAGAGGAGCTACACGCTCTCTTTGGCAAAGCCATCCAATAGCCACAAGCCATAATACCATTACAAAGTAACAGAGGGTGTCTCGATTTTGAATCGAAACACCCTCTACTACGTTATTACTGTACTTTCTCCCATTTAATAGGGGCTACAAATACGCCTTTTTTATCCCAACCAGTGTTAGAGATATACCAGTCGCCAGATTCGGTCTCTATTACCTCGGCTGCATGGCACGGCAGTTCACAAACAAAATTCTCGATTGGGAAATTTGTTGGATCGCTAGACCAATAGACGTGTGTTTGGTCATATTTGGTCATTGCCCTACATATAAAAAGATAGTATATATCGCCACGTTTTACAACATATGGGCTTTCGGCATCGCCACCCCAATCACAAGTAAGCGCTTGTGTATGCACAATTTTGGCTCCGCTCCATCGCCTAAGGTCTTTGCTAGTGCGAACAGCAACACATGAACGCAAATCAACTTCGTTAAATGTGCGTGTATAGTAAAAGTAGTAGATACCTTTATCCTTTAATATGTATGAGTCACGAGCATGGCCGGGGTCGCTAAAGAGAGGGTTGAACTCGTGGCGTTGCCATGTCTCCATATCCTTAGATGTTGCCATACACAGTTGCCCCCAGCTAGCATAGTTTGGGGCATTGTCCTGCATATTGCCAATATTATAGAACATACTCCACTCTCGTCTTTTCTTGTCATAAAAAACGTGTGGTGCCCACAAAACCTTTTCTTTGCCCTCTTGGGTAGTGAGAGCATAGTCGTGGTCATCCCACTTGGGCTCATCGAAACCATCGCCCGATATATGAAAGAGTTTGGTTTCGCCCACCCAAGGATTAATTGGCTTGTGGCCTATAATTCCATAACCGTGCCACTTGCCATCGGCTCCTAGTGTAAAGCAGTGGTCGTTGGTGTACCATGTGGTATCAATATGGCTGCGCGAGTCGTTGGGGTTGAATATGTGTACCCACTGGCCACTTATAACGGGCTTTTCGAGCATGGTGGGTTGTGCTTGCCCATTTGCATGGTATGCAAACAAACAAAACAACATTGCTATTATTTTTTTCATATCTGTTATTTTAACGATAATTCAACATCAATTACATCGCCTCGCTCTAGGAGCAAAGTATCAAAAACAAGCTCTTCGAACTGTCCATTATTGCCACTTTCGACATCGAGTTGTTTGCCATTAACCAGTAGTGTTACGCTTGCCTTGCCCATTAGCTTTGTGGGTAGGCTAATGCTATTTAGCGTTAAGTTGCCATACTCTAGCTTTAGCGAATAGTGCTCGGTAGTAGCATTTTGCTTTTGGGTGTAACTACCCCAACCCATCGATGTTACAAATGCCGATTTAAAATCGCTTGCTGTTATTTGGGGGTTGAATTTAATTATGCCTTTGGGCCCATTATAAAAGAATCCGCTAGCAGCCACAAACGGAGCATAACCACTCATTGCACGTGTGTAGTGGTTACCGTACTCTACTTCGTTGTAGGGGTTTCGCTTTTGTGGCGAGTATCTTTGATTAACGGCATCTATCACCTTCATTCCTTTGTCTGTCAACCCTTGTGATATTAGTGCTGCGGCTAAAGCGTGCTCTTGCCCTGTCCACACTTCGCTAAAATACCCAACAACTAGCCTCTCCCAATCGTTGTTAATCTTGCCCGGTGCTATGTGGGCACCACCCTTGGGGAACGAACACATTATCACACCTTGTTCGTTGCCATCGGCATACCAACGAGATATTGGAATTGGGGTTTTAGACAAAAATTCGCTGTAATTATCTACAAAGTTATACTTCATTATCGAATTTAACGAGCTAGTCACCATCTCTTTGGGCACAATGTAACCCAGCCCCAATTGCGATGCCCAATACTGCCCCAACATTTGATCTATATGGCACCCTTTGTTTGAGTTTGGTGCATCGAGATGATCTTTATCGAGAATTTGCACAAAATATTCGCCATCGAAAAGCTCGCCCGAAATATTATCATATGCCAATTGTGCAATTTTGCCACACTCCTTTGCAAAAGGCTTATCGCCCACAGCAGTTGCCATTTGCTGCGATGCTCTTAGCGCAGCGGCATAAAGTCCACTAGTCCATGGTATTTTACCATACCAAATTCTATCGAGCGTGTTATATTGTGCTCCCTCTAAAATGCCGTCTGCCTTGCCACTCTTTTGTTTATCGTGGTTGATCATATACTGCATTGCAGATTTGATTTTGTCCCAATTACTAGCCAAGAAACTATTGTCTGGCGACATAAGGTGTTCACGATATATGCGCAAAATTGTTCCCGCTTGCCCATCTACGGCATAGCCTCTGCCATCGTGTTGTCCAAAACCGCTAAACTCGCCACCTCGGTAGCCAATAATGCCATTTTGCTTATAGTTGAATGCCGACCCCAAATCGGTTTGCTCTCTCAGCTGCCTTGCCAGCGATGGGAATAGTCGACCAAGTGCCTGCTCATAATGAAAAACGTGTGTACAAGTACCATCGCCCAAATATACCCCCTCGGCAGAATAGAATCTACCCTCGCTATCGCTTCTATCTTTTAGGTCGTTAAAGCGCACAGACGCCACTGTTGCAAGTGTGCTAACATTCAAAAGTGTTCGATCCAAAAAATCGTTTGGCAGTGATGAATCATACCATGTGTCGACCCATAACTTTGTGTCTTTCATTAGCTGAGGGTGCCTTACTACATAGTTTGCAACATCTTGTGAGCTATTAAATTTAGCCGAGTAGTAGTGCCTTAAATCTTCTCGGTTTGCCCAGTGGTCGACACCGGTGCCGTTCCACAAATGTATGTTTGGGAAATACCAACTCACCAAGAACGTAAAGGTTGCAGATTCTCCTGCCTCTAGTTTTACGCTACGAGCCACACCACCAACTAGCGGCTCGCCCAACTGGCTTGTTGCGCTAGTAGCCTCATCGGTAACAAAATAGCTTGGAATACCCACAACTCTAGCACACTGCGCCGATGCTTTACCATTGCCTAGCAGAGTTAGCGACATGCTACCCCAGTCGGCTCTTTGGTTCTTTTGGCTATGATTATCGCTGCTTAGGTTCACTCGTACATAGCCATCGCCACTCTCGGTGCTATTGATGTGTTTGCCGCTACTTGTCTTTGCGGTTTGAAAGCACGACATGTTTTGTAACCATCCAACTAGCTCTACCTCTAGCTGGGCATCATCGCTATTTGTCACCGTGTACTCCATTACCGTTAGCGGAAGGCTCGAATTATCAATATCGGTGGGAATGAATGGCGAAAACGATTTTAACTCAACCTCTACGGGTAGGAACTCATCTTTGTAGCTCACCTGACCAATTGGGTATTTACCCTTAAACTCGATATTTGAAAAACCATCGGCATTAAGCGCACGGTTATACACCTTGAGCCCTTGTTTGATGTTTATGCCAAAACCATTCTCAAAACTCTTTTGCTGAGTCAATGGGTTTAGGTAGTATCGATCGCCACCACTCCCACCCGGATCGGCACTCATTATATTAAATATATCCCAGTGCCATAGCTGACCATCGCCCCCTAGGTATAACTGACCCGATGTTATTCCACCAACGGGCATACCAATAAACTTGTTTTGCTCCTTGGCCGTTAGTGCTGCAATGCTTATGGCAGATGCAGCTAGTAGAGTTGCTATTTTTCTTTTCATATATATTATTGATTTATATTATTTGATACTTACCTAAAGTGACCCCCTCATTATGAGCTTGGTCTCTACGTATGTTTGTATGGGTTCTAGTGTTACGACAAACTGTGCAGCTAGCTCGCCAATGGCCTTAAAGTTTGTTGATATTACGCTTATTCCACAGTCGAGAATCTCATATACTGGTTCATCATTAAATACAACAACACCCACATCGCTACCTAGATTTAGATTTTTTTGACGGCAATCTTTCACAAAATTTATCATCTGACGATGGTTAACAATTAGGTAGGCCGTGCCTTTTCTTATGTCGCCACTGTCGATACTTTGGGCTAGGGCATGGCGAAAATTGTGGTCTTGACAAAATTGCTGAAAATATGGAATACAGCTCTTGGGGTGCTCGCTGGTATGTGGCAAAACCAATATAATCTCCTCATATTTTTTAAAATGGTCTAGGCCACTACACAAGCAGTTATATAGTGTTTGGTCAAAGCCTTGACACGCAAACGAAAATCTCTGCTTTTCGAACTTACCAAAATCTAGTAGCATTACTCGTTTTGTGGGTAGTTTATCTATTACCTCACAAAACTTATCGTTCGAACAATTCATCACTAGGTAAAAGCTATAACGCCCCACACTATCGTCTATGATTTTTGTCATTATCTGCTCGTCATTGTAATGAAAGTGAAGATCTATCTTGCAGTTACTAGGTAAGTTATCTTTTAGTGAATTATATAGTTCGGTTTTATATGGGCTATAAATATCGAGTAGCAACAATATTTTTGTCTCTATATTTTTGACATAGTAGCCTTTTGTGGGTGCCGAATCTACGATACCACGGCTCTTTAGGTCGAGAAACGCCTTAAAAACAGTGTCACGTGATATTGTGTAGTACTGGCTTATTTGGTTTATCGAAGGTAGCGACTCCCCTGCCACAAATTCTCCGTTAGAGATTGCAGCGCAAATTGCGTCTGAAAGTTGCTTTACTTTCGACAATTGCTGTGTAAATTCTATCTGATTAAGTTTATTCACTGTGCTGTGCTGTGCTGATTGTTTTGCAAAGATTGCTATTTATCTCATAAATTCCAAATTTAGATACAAAAATTTACAAAAACAGAAATATAACTATAAATATCATAGCCATATAACCATTAAATATTAGCACCAATAAGCCACAAAAGCCAAATAGTTTTGCATATCACAACTAAAATCTATAATTTAGCATACTACAAATTATGTTGTTGGCGCACAAGAGCCCACCTAGTACTATTATTATTGATGAATATTATATTTGCAGGCTATTGTAGCGTGGGCCCCGAGTGGCAGTACAAAAACATTATTAGCCCATTCACTAGGCTCTACATCTTTACCAAAGGCAAGGGAGCTGTGTATATGAACAAAAACCGCTATGAGCTAGAGGAGAACGACTTGTTTATCATTCCCAAATTCACCTCACACACCTATGAGTGTAGCGACTATAACAAGCACTACTACGTATGTTTTTTTGACGAGCTAACGATAGACCAGCACGGCCTTTTTGATAGTGCAAATCTTTGTTATAGGCTAAAGGCAACAGCGCTAGATAGGCAGCTTATGCAGCGGCTCATCGAACTCAATATACACAAAAGGCTACCTGTTCTCGACCCCAAAAAGTATGATAACAGGGGCGAAAACTTGCCTCTCAATACCATTAACAAGGGGGGCGATATTGCCACACAAATCGAGAGCAAGGGCATATTGCTTCAGCTACTATCTCGTTTCTTGCAAAATTACAACAGCGACAATAGCCACCGTAAAATCCCCTCAAAAGAGCGTCTTTCGGTAATTATTCACCACATAAATAGCAACTTAGACAAGCGATTGACCGTTGGTTTGCTAGCAGATATGATGTGCATGTCGGCAGATAACTTTACACGTGTATTCAAAGATGTTATGGGCATACCACCCTCGGCATATATACAAAGAGCACGTGTAGAGCGTGCACAAACGCTACTTTTGACTACAAGATTTTCGGTTAGAGAAGTTGCCGAGAGTGTTGGAGTGCCAAATATATCGCAATTCTCTACTCTATTTAGTAAAATTACCAACTATACGCCCAAACAATATGTAAAGCTACACCAAAATATTGACGAAATATTTGCCAACGATCAATAATGTCGGATTTTGTAAACAATCGATAGGAAATAGTTGTTGTTTAGTTAAAGCAAGGACACTACCTTTGCAAATAAACCCAATTTAGTTATCGATTATGATAAATATATGTTTCAAGCGATCTCTTTCGCAATCTCGCCTAGGGGCTATAATACTAAGCACCTGCATGCTGCTCGCTACTAGTAGCGGCTTTGGGCAAACTACCCATAGTAAACTTAGCGGTGGTGGCGACCTCAACCCCAATCTCAAAGTTCCTTACAAGGCACAACAAGAGTATCTCGACTTGCGTGTGGGGCTAAGTGTACACTGGGGGCCTTCGTCACTAGGTGGCAAAGAGATTAGCTGGAGCCGTGGAGAGATCATCCCGCGTGAGGTGTATGATAACTACTACAAAGAGTTTAACCCCGACAAGTTTGATGCCAACCAGTGGTGTGAGCTTATGAAGCGTTGGGGGGTAAAGTTTATATCGCCCACAGCCAAACACCACGATGGCTTTGCACTGTGGTTCTCAAAGCATTCTGAGTATGACATGGAGGTAGCCGCTCGCAAAATTGATATAATGCGAGAGCTACAAAAGGCGTGCAAAAAGCACGGTATAGTGCTAGGTACATACTACTCTAACCTAGATTGGTTTCACCCCGATTGGGCACCATACATGTATGGAGGCCCGGGCGATATATTCCCCAAACAGGACGATAGCCCAAATCTAGAGCGATATTTTGAGTATATGGAGAAGCAAGTTATCGAGCTTATCAAAGACTACGAAGTAAAGTTTATACAGTTTGATGGTGAGTGGGACTCTACCTACACCCACGAAGTAGGTTCGAGACTATATAAAAGATTTCGTGAGGCCGACCCAAATGTGCTACTAAGTAATCGTATTGATATTGGTCGCCGCTCACAAGGTGCATCAAACCACATGTATATTGATGGTCAGGTGTATTGTGGCGATTTCTTAGATCGTGAACGACTTGTCAACCATGGCAACAACGTTACCGAGTGGTATGATGATGCTTGGCAAGCGTGGGTAACCATAGACAAAACCCAGTGGTCATATAACAAAACCCCACAGCTAATGAGCTCGCGCGAACTCATCGACGATGCTATTAGCGTGCTAGGTAGCAATGGTAACTATATGATTAACCTAGGGCCAAGACCCGATGGCTCGTTCGATGCCCAGCAAATTGCACTTATGGATAGTCTAGGCATGTGGCTTAACCACCACCAAGAGGCAATATATGGCACTAGAGGAGGCCCATACTACCCTTTTGCCGAAGGTGTCAGCACAAAGAAAGGCAAAAAGGCATGGCTATTTATTACCGACCGCAAGGCCAACAAAGTATCTCTACCTTCGCTTAACCAAAAGATTACCAAAGCTGTAATGTTTGGCACAAACCAAAGGGTTGATTTTAGCAACAATAACTCAACAACTACCTTTACCCTCGCTCCTGCAATCAATGACCAAATAAGGGTAATTGAGCTATCGTTTGCACAAAAGGTAGAAATGGGAACTCGTCACAAGATTGCCAATACCTTTGAGCAGAACGGTTTTAGGCGACTAACAAACAATATTAGCTACACCGCTAGTAGTAGCTGCCAGTGGACACCCGACAAAGCCACACAAGATCTTTTGTTAATGGCAGAGACGCAAGCTATAGTTGATTATGCATTTCACACCGATATTGAACCACAACCACACATTATTATTGACATGGGTAGTAGCCACACTACGGCAGGTTTGATTATTCATAACCGAGCAGGTGAATATGCCAAACGTAGCGAAAACATAGCAGTGTGGACATCGATAGATGGTAAGCAGTGGCACAAGCAGTGGAAAAGCGATAAGCTATCGCCAAAATGGGAGGTCGCACTCACATCCTCGTCGATGGGTGCACAAGTTATGGGGCAAGAAGCTAGATATATAAAGGTGGGGCTAGATAGCCAAACACCACAATATTTTCACCTACCACGCATAGAGGTTTATATAAAATAGTATTTGTACACAGTATAATTATGGTGTATAAATCAATATAAAA
>CAYJIL010000043.1:10977-19793 GCA_964370235.1 uncultured Rikenellaceae bacterium
CCCTATAATGCGATGAGGGGAGGTAGCTCCCCAAATGCCCCTCCCCACATCATTGTAAACAAAAAACCAAACTACAATGTTTATTTTATCTTTAGAAACCGCCGCCTTCGCCCGAAAAGCCGTCACTGCTACCGCTCATGCGCTCTTGTCGCATTTGCTCCATGCGTTCCATCATCTCTTCATACTTTTGGTAACGCTCCTCGCCAAGTAGCTCTAGAACATCTTTCTCATGCTTTTCTTGGTTCTCTTTTGTTGCAGCACGCTTCTCTTTGTTTGAAAGATCGTCGTTCTCTTTTATTTTGCGAGCTTCGTCACGAGATGCTTTCATTATCTCCGACATCTCTTTTTTCTCATCTTCTGTTAGTTCCAACATTTGTGCCATTTTTTCGATTCCTTGGCCACCACGACCACCTTGGCCACCACGACCGCCTTGACCACCTTGACAAAATGCTGTTGTTGCTGTTGCTAAAATAATAGCCGAAGCAATAAGTACTCTTTTCATAAACTCAGATTTTAATTATTTATTGTTTAACCGTTTTAATTTTCTTTTTACAAAGATCGTTCATTTTGTGGCACAAATAAAAAAAAGTAGACGAAACGCTGTTTTTGGGCTACCAAATGCCTTTCTTGCTTTTTTTATTAATAATCCATTTGCCCAACTGCCTTAAATGCTCTTCCTTGGGGTGTCATTACAATGTCGTAAATTACTCCGTTATACAAATAAAAATCCTTTGAATCAATCATTACAAGCTCGGCTTCTCGTGGTAGAGTGTACACAACTATATCTTGTGGTGGCTCGACTACTTGGTAGCGATTGTCTCTTTTTATGTAATATGTACCTGCATAGTAGTAGTAGCTCCTGCCTGCCGTTCTCACAACTTTATAACCAATAGGCAGAGTCTTTATTCTAAAACCAACTGGCGCCGATACCGTTACATAGCGACCCGGCTCGGGGCGATAATACCTACCTGCATGAAAGTATAGTGTTACACCATTCTTTCTAATTGTTATTGCCGAGTGTGGAAGTGTTCTAACTGCCCTTACAACTGGCGAAGGTCTATGATATACAACGCGAGATGGCGAAATTACTCTCTTATTAGATGCTTTTCGCACTACCTTTACCTGCTTATCGTTATCTCGATAGTCTCTATCTCTTGTTTGCGCCACCGATTCTACCGAAAACAGAACCATTGTAAACGCTGTTAGCATTGTTGCTTTAATTGTTGTTGATCTCATAATCGTATCTTTTTAGTTCAACATATGGGTTATTAACCCTTATGCAAATATTATATTTATATATTAAATCGCACTATTTAATAGACAAACAGGCACTTTTTATCTACCAAATAGCGCATTTTAACATTAAATTACCAGATAATGTAGCTAAAACATAAAAACACAAAATAGTTAATTTGGCATATTATTTGTGTTGTGCCACTAGATTAGTAATATATACAAATTAACCTTTAACTACATTTATTTATGGATTTTATAGATCAGTTCAAACAACTCAAAGAGAGAGTTATCAAGCTCAAAGACCAAATTAACACCGAGGAGGCTACAAAAAATGCTTTTATTATGCCCTTTATACAAATGCTAGGGTACGATGTGTTCAATCCGCTAGAGGTTGTACCCGAAATGGTGTGTGATATTGGAGGCAAAAAGGGCGAGAAAATAGATTATGCTATAATTAAAGATGATGTCCCAATAATACTAATTGAGTGTAAGCATTGGAAGCAAGATCTTAATTTTCATGATAATCAACTCTTGCGATATTTCAATGTATCTAACGCAAAATTTGGAGTACTCACTAACGGCATTAAATACCGTTTTTATACCGACCTTGTCGAAAAGAACAAGATGGACTTAACACCATTCCTAGAGATTGATTTCGAAGACATTAAAGAGCAACAAATCGATGAGCTAAAGAAATTCCATAACTCATATTTTGATGTAGATTCGATTCTTAGCTCGGCTAGCGAACTCAAATATACATCGGAGCTAAAGGCTGCTTTAATTAAGGAGTTTCAGTCGCCATCGCCCGAGTTCGTAAAACTACTATCAAAGCAGGTGTACGATGGTATGATTACCCCCAAGTTGCTAGAAACATTCACATCGCTTGTCAAAAAATCGATCTCAAACCATATTAATGACCTAATATCGGAACGATTAAACATAGCAATAAAGAGCACCGAATCAACCACCGACAACCAAACGCAAAGCGAAATTGTAGCAAGTGCCACAACAGTTGATAATAGCCAAGAAAAGATTAACACAACCGACGAGGAGGTAGAGGGTTACTATATAATAAAGTCAATTGTGCGAGATGTGATAGATGTTAACCGTGTAGTATATCGAGATGGCCAAACATATTTTTCGATACTAATCGACAACAACAACCGCAAACCACTTTGTAGACTATACCTAAACTCGCCTACCAACAAGCAGTTGGTATATTTTGACGAGGACAAAAAGGAGATAAAAAATAAATTATCTTCAATTGACGATATATATAATTTTAGCAAAGAGTTAATTGAGGTAGCAGAGAGATATTCGCTATAAGAGGGGCATTATATAGGCATACAAAAAATTGGGGTGTCACGATTTAAAATTCGTGACACCCCAACCTTATAAGCTTTTTTAGCTTTGTGAATCGGCTCTTTTACCTTTGCCCTTACCCTTGCGAGCAGCCATTTTCTTTTTTGCATTCTTTTGCTGCTCTTTATACTCGGCATATTTCTGCTCGCCCAGAAGCTCCTTTAGCTTTTGCTCCTTATCCTCGTTGATAGACTTCATCTTCTCACGATTCTTCTCTTGCTGCTCACGTGCCTGCTCTCTCACCTTTGCCATATCTTCGCCACTGTCCAAAAGTATATCCTTTAGCTCGGCTTGTTGCTCAGCTGTTAGATCAAGGTTCTCGCTCATGCGCTCTGCCTTTTTTGCAACCATCTCATCACGTTGCTCTTGTGTTGGTGGTGTGCGCTTATTTTTTGCTCCATTGCCCGATTGTGCAAGTGCTGTTAGTGATGTTACTGCTACTAGTGTTACTGCCAAAAATACTCTTTTCATAATATTAGGTTTTAATGTTATTGTTTATCTCTCTTGTCGAAAGCAAAAGTAGTGTAGCGTTAGCCTTTGAGCAAAATAACTAGACAAAGTGACTATTTTGGCAGACAAACGAGTAGTTTGTCGACGAAAATGAGGGCATCTCGAACCAAATCGTGATGCCCTCATCGTGGTAAGAGAATGCTTTTAGACAAACTCTTTTAACATTTATAGATACATTTAATGTATACTCATTTTTTATAGAGAAGAGATATTTTGTGTCTCCATACCCTTAGAGATCTTTTTTACAAGACCCGTAAGAACAGCACCTGGGCCAATCTCTGTGAATAGAGTTGCGCCATCGGCTGTCATATTCTCTACTGTTTGTGTCCAACGCACAGGAGCTGTAAGCTGAGCAATAAGGTTTGCTTTAATAGCTGCAGCGTCTGTGTATGGCTTAGCATCTACGTTTTGGTAGATAGGGCAAGATGGAGTCTTAAACTCTGTTGCCTCAATAGCCGCCTCTAGCTCGACACGAGCAGGCTCCATTAGTGGAGAGTGGAATGCACCACCAACCTTTAGTTTAAGAGCACGCTTTGCACCAGCCTCTGAAAGTGCAGCACAAGCAGCATCGATAGCCTCGTTGCTACCCGAAATTACTAGCTGCCCAGGACAGTT
Source organism: uncultured Rikenellaceae bacterium (assembly GCA_964370235.1). GTDB lineage: Bacteria > Bacteroidota > Bacteroidia > Bacteroidales > Rikenellaceae > CAYJIL01. The sequence goes on from CAYJIL010000043.1 coordinate 14,701, forward strand.
GTAGTTTGCTGCAACAACAACACCGTCAATCGATGCACATATCTCTTCTACCTTGCTGTCTTCTAGGCCAAGAATTGCAGCCATAGTAGATGGATTGATCTCACATGCCTTTTGCATTGCAGCAGCACGTGCAGCAACTAGCTTTAGAGCCGACTCAAAATCTAGCGCACCCGAAACAACTAGTGCCGAGAATTCGCCCAAAGAGTGACCAGCTACCATATCAGCCGATAGTGACTCTTGGCTCATTGCCAAAATTACAGAGTGTAGAAAAACTGCTGGTTGTGTTACGTTTGTTTGTTTTAGATCTTCGTCTGTTCCGTTGAACATAATATCTGTGATTCTAAAACCTAAAATCTCGTTTGCTTTCTCGAAAAGAGCCTTTGCCTCAGCGTTACTTTCATATAAGTCTTTACCCATACCTACAAACTGAGCACCCTGACCAGGAAAAACGTATGCCTTCATATCTAACTTTTTGTGCAACAAACGCCCTCATCAAGCGCATGTTACAGGTTAATAATCTAAATCATTCTGCCCACACCGACAGATATTCAAGCCCCAAAGTTAAAACTATTTTTTGAAAACACATAATACCTTTTTATATAAATAATATCCCATATTGCGCAAAAGATAGTTTGGCTCGATTTTTGTTTTGCAATATAAAAACGGCACATTATCGAAAACATCAATATACATATAAACAAAATCTGTTTGACAGATAAGCAAACTTGCCATATCTTTGCAGTAGAAATTAAAACAAATAACAATTACAAAATATTAAAACATAAAAGATTATGAATACTCTAAATTACATCCACCTAGACAAATCAAAAGTTAACGTAGTAGTAGATCACCTACAAATTCTACTAGCCGACTACCAAGTATTCTACACAAACCTAAGAGGATTTCACTGGAACATCAAAGGTAAAGGATTCTTTGAACTACACGCAAAATTCGAAGAGCTATACAACGACGTTGCACTAAAGATTGACGAGGTAGCAGAGCGCATCCTAATGCTAGGTGCTGAGCCCGAAAATCGTTTTAGCGCATACCTAACAAAGAGCACTATCAAAGAGGTTAACTCGGTTAGCTGTGGCGAAATTGCTATGAAAAACATTCTAGAGAGCTACTCTGCTCTACTAAATAGCGAGCGTGCTATTTTGGCTGCTGCATCAGAGGCGGCAGATGAGTCAACTGTCTCTCTTATGAGCGATTACATCAAAGAGCAAGAGAAACTAGTTTGGATGCTTGTAGCATACTCAACAGAAGTTTGTTAAAGTAAAACAGAATATAGTATATAATAGGTAGGCTACCCCAAATTTTGGGGTGGCCTATTTTTATTATATGGGGTTTAAATCTCAATAATTTTAACTATTTTTGTCGCTTATTGGGCTATAATTTGTAGCCTACACAACTATAAAAACAACAAAATTAACATTTAGAATATGAGCTTAAAAATCAAATTATTCCCAGTAAATGCCTTTCGTGAGGTAACATATGTAGTATCGGACGAGTCGGGCGAGGCAATAATAATTGACGCAGGTGCACTAGAGCAAGACGAAATAAACAAAATATGTAACTACATCGAGCAAAAAGAGCTTACAGTAAAGATGCTAGTTAACACACACGGCCACCTAGATCATATCTTTGGTGTAGAGGCTCTAAAGGCCGAGTTTAATGCGCCGTGGGGTATCTCGTCAAAAGAGCAAATGCTACTAGAGCGTGCACCACAAAGCGCTATAATGTTTGGGCTAGACCCAAGCGATATAACTGTTCCAACTATTGATTTCGACCTAGAGACAATGGACGAAATTAAGTTTGGTAACACAACAATGCAGGTGATTAAGACTCCGGGGCACTCGCTAGGTGGGGTTTGCTTTTATGAGCCACAAGAAAAAATTATGTTCACTGGCGATACTCTATTCCAAGGCAGCATTGGTAGAACAGACCTTCCGGGAGGTAGCTACGACGAGCTTATGGGTAGCATAATCACAAAAATTCTTCCGCTAGGTGGCGATGTTACGGTATATCCGGGGCATGGCAACCACTCTACCCTAGCACACGAGGCTGCATACAATCCGTTTATATCTGAGGTTCTGCAAGGACAAGCAAACTACGCAAAGTAATGAGAATAGATATTTTGACCGTAGTGCCCGAAATATTATCGGGGCCACTCGACCAGTCTATACTAAAGAGAGCTCAACAGAGCGGTTTGGTAGAGATTAAGGTGCACGATATTAGAGATTACACCACAGACAAACACCGCAAGGTAGATGATTATCCGTTTGGGGGCGAGGCAGGCATGGTGCTAAAGTGCCAGCCTATATTCGACCTTATCACCAAACTAAAGAGCGAGCGTGACTATGACCACATCATATACACCTCGCCCGATGGTGCTACCTTTAACCAGCGCACCGCAAACACCCTTTCGCTTGCAGGTAATATTATGATTCTTTGTGGACACTACAAAGGCATCGACCACCGCATACGTGAACACCTAATCACCATGGAGATTTCGATTGGCGATTATGTGCTAACGGGTGGTGAGCTTGCTGCTGCCATCATAACCGATGCAGTGGTGAGAGTTATTCCGGGAGCAATTGGCGACGAGGCATCGGCACTTACCGATACGTTTCAGGACGATTTGTTAGCTCCTCCGGTTTATACTCGCCCTGCCGAATTCAATGGCTGGAAAGTGCCTGAGGTATTGCTTTCGGGCAATTTTGCTTTAATCGAAAAATGGAAAAGCGAGCAAGCAATGGAGCGAACCGAACGCCTTCGCCCCGACCTACTAGAAAAAAAATAGAGACCTTAACTTAAACAATGCTATGAATAACAACATCTTAAAAATAATTCCAGCCCTTCTAACATTCTTTGTTATGGGATTTGTCGACTTAGTGGGTATTGCTACAAACTATATTAAAGTAGATTTTGCCCTTAGCGACACCGAGGCTAATATGCTACCATCAATGGTATTCTTTTGGTTTTTGGTACTGAGCATACCAACTAGCGTAATTATGACCAAACTAGGCAGGCGTAACACATCGCTACTGAGCCTTGTGGCAACTGTTATTGCGCTCATAGTACCTTTTGTGGAGTATAGTTTTGGGGCGATGTTTATTTCGTTTGCATTGTTAGGTATTGGTAATACGCTCATGCAAGTGTCGCTCAACCCTTTGGTGTCAGACATTGTGTCGGGCAAAAAGCTAGCGAGCATGCTAACTCTAGGTCAATTTATTAAGGCAATATCGGCTTTCTTGGCTCCAATACTTGCTGCCTATGCAGTAACGGTAACTGGCGACTGGAAGTCTATGTATATTATCTTTGCAGGTATTTCGATTGTTTCGATGGTGTATCTGGGTGCAACAAAAATTACCGAGAGCCAATCCGAATCATCGTCTAGCTTTAAGGAGAGTTTTTCGCTACTTGGCGACAAGTCTATATTGATGCTATTTTGTGCTATTCTTGTTACAGTGGGGCTAGATGTTGGTATTAACATTACAGCACCAAAGCTAATGATGGAGCGTTTTAGCATGCCATTATCAGAGGCTGGATATACGACTAGTCTATATTTTATTTTTCGTACAGTGGGCTGCTTAGTGGGCGCATTACTACTATCAAAGGTAAAGGCACGCAGTTTCTTTCTTGTAAGCATTGCATTGCTTTCGCTTTCTATTATAGGATTGCTTGTTTTTGAAAGTCAAATGCTTATCTATGTATCTATTGCACTACTAGGCTTGGGTAATGCAAACATATTCTCGCTAATATTTGCACAGAGCCTTAACCTAATGCCCGAAAAAGGAAACCAAATTTCGGGCCTCATGATTATGGGTGTAGCAGGTGGTGCTATCTTCCCTCCACTAATGGGGCTTGCATCCGATAGTATGGCATCACAAATGGGTGCTGTAATTGTACTTGCGCTGTGTGTGGGCTACCTGTGGATAATGGTTCCAACAATCAAGAGCAGTAATTAATAAAGTTATGAAATACTATATTGTTGTAGGCGAGGCATCGGGCGATCTACACGCCTCGAATATGATGCTATCTATCAAAGAGCGAGACCCTAATGCCGAGTTTCGTTTCTTTGGTGGCGACCGCATGGCGGCTGTTGGTGGCAAGGAAAACCTTACTCTACACTACAAAGAGGCATCGTTTATGGGGCTTTGGCAGGTGCTTGGTAACTTAGGTACCATCAAAAAGCAGATGCAGCTGTGCAAGCAAGATATACTCGACTTTGCACCCGATGTGCTAGTGCTAGTAGATTACGCTGGCTTTAACCTGCGCATTGCTCGCTTTGCCAAAGAGCAGGGTTTAAAGGTGTTTTACTATATTGCCCCCAAAGCATGGGCGTGGAACCGTTCTCGTGCAAAGAAGATAAAGAAATATGTCGATAAGCTATTTGTGATATTCCCTTTTGAGGTCGATTTCTTTAAGCAATATGGTATCGAGAGCTACTATGATGGTAACCCCATTATGGACGCAATTGAGAATAACATCCCTCCTAGCGACGAGCAGCAAGACAAGCTTTGGGGCTGCCCCAAAGAGCAGCGCATAGCTCTAGTGTGTGGTAGCCGCAAGGCAGAGGTAAAAACAAATTTGCCATTCATGGTAAGAGTTGCCAACCAGATGCACAGCCACAAGTTTATTATTGCCGCTGTGCCATGGATAGATCGTAGCCTATATGAGGGTATTGTGGCACAAGCACCCAATATATCTATTGTTACAGATCGCACCTACGAAGTAGTAAAGAGTGCATCGGCAGCCATAGTTACTAGTGGTACAGCGACCCTAGAGACTGCCCTACTAGGCACACCACAAGTAGTATGTTACTGGGTGAGCCCTCTGTCTACTATTCCTGCAAAGATGATTGTTAAAATTGAGTTTATATCGCTTGTCAATATTGTAATGGGCAGAGAGGTAGTGCGTGAGCTACGCTATGCCGAGAAAATGACAACCGAAAACGGTGTTAACGAACTTGAGGCTATTTTGCCAGGTGGCAAAAAGCGTGAGAAGATGCTAGCAGATTATGCTGAGCTTACCCAAAAGATGGGTAGTGCTGGTGCTTCGGGACGAGTGGGAAGTAGGATTGTTGAGCT
>CAYJIL010000044.1:0-5880 GCA_964370235.1 uncultured Rikenellaceae bacterium
AAAAATAAGAATCGAATTTAGGTTTGTCATAGCTATGCTATAACACTCCTAAATTTAAATATAAAAAATCTCCCCCTATTCACATTGTGAGTAGGGGGAGATTTTTGTTTGAATAACTACCGAATAATATACTTTGGTTTAATTTTTGTATATTTATTTTTTTAATGATAATATCTTATACTAAACTTAAACAATTATGAAAAATACACTGTTCCCACCCTTTGCCGATTTTACCAATCTATACTCGATGTCTAAAACATTGCGATTTGAGCTACAGCCACAAGGAAAAACATATGATAATATCGTTGTAAGTGGCATTTTAGAAGAAGATAAGCATCGAGCCGAAAGTTACAAGAAGATGAAGAAAATAATAGATGAATATCATAAATATATTATATCTAGAGATTTATCTGAATGTAATCTAAAGGTTGTTAGTGACGGTAAGAACGACTCATTAGAAGAATTTGAAGAATATTATACAGCTAAGAATATCGATAACCAACAGAAAAAGTTAGATGATATTCAAAAAAAATTACGTATACAAATTAAAAAATGTTTTAAACTCGAAGATGTCTTTAAAGAGAAACTTATAAGCGAGCTCTTGCCTAAATCTGGGATTATACAGAGCAACGAAGAAAACGAATTATTATCAGAATTTAAAGGTTTTACAACATACTTTACAGGCTTTCACGAAAATCGTAAAAATATTTATTCCGATGAAGAAAAAGCAACATCTATAGCTTACCGTTTAATACACGAAAATTTACCAAAATTTGTAGATAATATCTACATTTTTGAAAAAGCTATGCAGGTAGATGAGCTGCGTAACGAGTTCGCTACAATTAAGAGTGAGTTGGGCATTAAAGATAACCTTACAGATATTTTCTCGTTATCTTACTTCACAAAAACACTCACACAGTCGCAAATCGATTTTTATAACTATATACTAGGAGGAAAGAGCGAAGATAGCATTAAGATTAAAGGCGTAAATGAATATATAAACAGTCATAATCAACGAAATAAAACTAATCGTATACCATTTCTAAAGCCTCTTTTTAAGCAGATATTAAGTGATAAAGAATCACTTTCTTGGCTACCTCAGGTTTTTGAAACTGATAAAATGCTACTTGATGCTATACAAGAGTGTTATACTTTTTTGGCTAAAGATTTAGATAAAATAAGTTTTGCATTAAATAATATTGACAGCTACGACACAAGTAAAATATATGTAACTAACGATCGCTCAATAACAGATATATCAAGTAAGCTATATGCAGATTGGGGGGCTATAAACAAGTCAATAGTCGAAGAATTTAAGGTAAATAATCCACAGAAAAAACGTGAGAGTGATTTAAAATATAATGAACGAATAACAAAAGCCATAAAAGCTATTGGTTATTTCTCGTTAAGTCAAATAAATCAAACTTTATTTTTAGGCGGTAAAGATGTGGGTATTGATTCTTATTTCAAAAATCTTGATACCCTAGGATTAATAGAAAACATAACAACAAGTTATGCCGATGTAAGTGACTTGTTAAACGATCAATCTATATTACAAAAAACACTTATTCAAGATAAAATATACGTAGAGAAAATAAAGAACCTTTTGGATGCCATAAAGGAGTTGCAGTATTTTATTAAACCATTAATTGTAAAAGAATTTAAAAAAGATGATGGCTTTTATGGTGTTATTGACCCATTTTGGGAATTCTTATCGAATTCTTTTACTCCGTTGTATGATAAGGTTAGAAACTATCTAACAAAAAAAATATATTCCGAGGAAAAGATAAAAATCAATTTTAAGAATTCTACATTATTAAGTGGCTGGGATCTTAATAAGGAGCGGGATAATAGTAGTGTTATACTTTACAAAGATAATTACTATTACCTTGCAATTATGAGTAAGGGAAATAATCGTATTTTTGAGAATTTACCAAAATCAAAAAATGATAGTTGTTATCAAAAAATGGTATACAAACAGGTTTCCGGTGCTAATAAGATGCTCCCAAAGATATTTATTAGTGCAAAGGAAGCTAAGGAGAAAACTCCAAGTGATATCCTGCTAAACTATACCGAGGGGACACATAAAAAAGGCAGTAATTTTGTTTTAAATGATTGCCATAAATTGATAAACCATTTTAAAGAATCAATTAAGTCATATAGTGGTTGGGATGTGTTTAATTTTGATTTTTCTAAAACTGATAACTATAATGATATAAGTGAGTTCTATAAAGAATTAGACCATCAAGCATATAAAATAGACTTTGTTGATATATCGGCAGATTACATTGATTCTTTGGTTGAGGAAGGGAAGTTGTATCTATTCAAGATATATAATAAAGATTTTTCGCCACATAGCAAGGGAACTCCTAATATGCATACTTTATATTGGAAATCACTATTTTGTAAAGAGAATTTACAAGATGTTTGTTATAAACTAAATGGTGAAGCTGAAATCTTTTTTAGAAAAAAATCGATAGATTATGACGAAAATATCCAAAAACAAGGTCATCACTATGATGCTTTGAAAGATAAGTTTAGTTATCCTATTATAAAAGATAAACGTTATAGTGTAGACAAATTCCTGTTCCATGTTCCTATTACTTTAAACTTTAAATCTAAAGGTGTGAATAATATCAATAGCCGAGTTTTACAGTTTATAAAAGATGGTAATGTTGAACACGTAATTGGAATAGATAGAGGTGAACGCCATCTTTTATATGTTACCGTTGTAGATTTACAAGGAAATATTAAAGAACAATTTTCATTGAATACAATTAAAAGCGAAAATTACGACAAACCACAAGATTATTACTCTAGTCTAAAAAAGCGAGAGAATGAACGTGATAAAGCTCGCAAAAGCTGGAAAACAATTGAAAATATTAAAGAGTTAAAAGAGGGATATATGAGTCAAGTAGTCTATAAAATATCTCAACTAATTCAAAAATATAATGCTATTGTTGCTATCGAAGATTTGAATAGTGGATTTATGCGAGGTCGCCAAAAAATAGAAAGGCAAATTTATACAAAATTCGAGAACCGTTTGATCGATAAGTTGAGTTATATTGTAGATAAGAAAGCCTCGCCTTTAGATTGTGGTGGAGTGCTTAATGCATTGCAATTAGTGAATCCCAAAAGTGGTGGCAAACAAAATGGATTCCTATTTTATGTTCCGGCATGGAACACTAGTAAAATCGATCCAGTTACTGGTTTCGTAGATCTATTAAAACCTAAATACGAGAGTGTGAAACAAACAAAAGAGTTTATTGCTAAATTCGATTTCATAAGGTATAATAGTATCGCAGACCTATTTGAATTTGATGTTGATTACAGCAAATTTAATTCTCGTGCCGATGGTACTCGTCTAACTTGGACTGTTTGTAGTAATGGTGATAGAATCGAATCATATCGTAACAAAGACAAAAATAGTCAATGGGATTATCGAAAAGTGAATCTAACAAATGAATTTAAAGTATTGCTGAACAATTATGGCATAAATATTGATAGTGATATAAAGCAAGCTATTTTGGATGCAAGTGATAGTAGTGAATTCTTTAGATCGTTTATTCATTTGCTAAAACTAATGCTGCAAATGCGTAATAGTAATCCAAATACCGAAGAAGATTATATCATCTCCCCTGTTCGTAGCGCAAAAGGAGATTTTTATTGTAGTACAGATGGTGATATATCGCTACCGCAAGATGCCGATGCAAACGGAGCTTATAACATAGCTCGTAAAGGTATTTGGGCTATAGATCAAATAAAGACAGTAGATAGCGAAAACCTAAAACTCGCAATAACAAATAAAGAGTGGTTAAGCTTTGTACAAGGTTATGATAAATAATTATGGATGATTACATCGCAATTTCGATGCTGAATGATTTTGTTTTTTGTCCTTACTCCATATATGTACATAGTGCATATATGGAGGCAGACAAAGATATTTATCATGCTAAACCTCAATTAAGAGGCGATCATGCACACAAATCTATAGATCACAAAATATATAGTAGTAGGGATATCGTAACCTCTCTACCAGTCATATCTAATGAATTTAAGCTAATAGGAAAGATTGATAAATATAATACAAAAACAGAAATATTAACCGAACGTAAATACAGAATAAAGACAGTATATCAAGGGCAAATTTATCAATTGTGGGCTCAATATTTTTGTCTGATCGAGATGGGATATTCGGTACAAGGCATTGAATTTTATGAGTTTTCTACCAATAAAAAAATTGCAATTGATCTACCTTGTGACGCTCAAAGGGTAGAGTTTGCAGAGTTTGTCAAAAGATTTAGGGAATTTGACCCTAGCAATTTTGATGATATAAACCACAATAAGTGTATTCACTGTGTATATTCTGCGTTATGTGATAAAGCCTCGCAAGATAATGTTTACCAATAAGGATATTTCGCATAGAACAATCTATATTATTAATTGCATTGAGAAACGTACATTAAGGGTCTCTAATGGTGAATTGTTATTGCATGATAATCAAGCAGACAAAACACTCACAAAATTACCGTTTCAAAAGATATTAGCATTGTTTGTAGTTGGGCACATTTCAATTACTACAGCTTTAATCGATAAATGCAAAAAGTTCAACGTTGCACTAGTCGTTATGAAGCTTAATCTTCGTCCGATATTTTTTTGGTCAAATACATCTGAAGGAAATTATCTTTTGCGACAGAAACAACACCAAATGCTCAAGAATGATATATCAATAGCTAGAGTATTGGTATCTAATAAAGTGCAAAATCAATATAAGTTACTGTGTAAAATAAGGCAAAAATCAGAATCGATAAATAAAGCCAAAACTATTTGCACAGAGGCACTTGAATTGGTAAACAAAGTATCATCATCTAACGATCTCATGGGTATTGAGGGTATTGTTGCAAAATATTTCTTTGCAGCCTACTATGAGTCTATTGGATGGCAACAGCGATTACCTCGTACTCGTATTGATGCAATAAACGCAACACTTGATATCGGTTATACTATCCTATTTAATTTTATAGAAGTGTTTATACGAATGTTTGGTTTTGATTTATACATTGGTGTTCATCATAAGCTTTGGTTTAGGCGCAAATCTTTGGTTTGTGACTTAATGGAACCATTCCGATGTATTGTTGATGCTCAAGTACGTAAATCATTTAATTACGGGCAATTTACGGCAAAAGACTTTAATATATTCAAGGGTGAATATATCCTTAAACGAGAGATGAATAGTCATTATCAGCAAATATTTTATAATGCACTAATCTCTCATAAGAATGATATTTTTATTTATATACAAAGATATTATAGGTGTTTTATGAACAGGAAATCACAACCAAATTTTCCGAACTTTATCTACTAAAGCTATGCTTATAATAAGTTATGATATAAAGAACGACAAACTGCGATCTCGTTTTTCTAAAATGTTAACTAAGAATGGAGCAATAAGATTACAGATGTCGGTTTATGAAGTGAATAACACCAAACGAATCTTAGATAATATATCTCTAAAGATAGAAACCGTATTCTCTCCTTTGTTCGATGGAGGTGATAGTGTCGTAATTTTTAATGTGTCTAATACCAATATTGTAAAGTATGGTAATGCAATCCATCGAGATAAAGATGTTGTCTTTTTTTGATATTATTATGTAAACCTAAGTCTATTTATTGGTTCGAAAGATTTAATGTAGTTTGCTAATTGATTTATTGTCAGTTAAATATGTGTAGCGTTTGCATAGTCATATTTTATTAGGGGGGGATATCAAATGCATCTTATTCCCCAAAGTGGTGTATTAATTGTTTGTTTTTTAGATAAATACAGCTATCTTTGTGTTTATAAGAGTCTATAAGACTCAAAAAATTTCTACTATTGTAGAT
>CAYJIL010000044.1:5980-19729 GCA_964370235.1 uncultured Rikenellaceae bacterium
GTCTATAAGACTCAAAAAAAATCTACTGTTAGATGTATTAAATAAAAAATAACTATCTTTGTGGCATGGGAGATAAGACCATTGAAACCTACCCGCGAAGCAGGAGATACTCAGACCGTAGTTTACTGCGGTCTGTTTGATTTTATAGAGACTTGTGGACAAGAGTTTTGTATTAAATAAAAAATAACTATCTTTGTGTCATGGAGAGATATAACCATTGAAACCTTCCCGCGAAGTAGGCTACCTGTTCAGACCCTCTTGGTATAATTATACCAAGAGGGTCTGTTCCATTTATATGTTACAGTGTTTCGCACGTCCAAAATATAGCGAAATCACTACCCATATATCCACTAGGTTAATTTATTTTTAGCTAAATATTTCGTACATTTGTCAGCAACATTAATCTAACTCAAATTATGGTACGACACTTTTTACTTCTTCTTTTAGTAACGCTATTTTCGCAAAGCACATCGTTTGCACAGAATGTTAAATTTGGTATAATAACAGATTTGCATAACGATATTATGGCAGATTCGCCGCAGCGATTGGCGGCTTTTCATGATGCTGCAACAAAAGCAAAGGTTGATTTTGTGATTGACTTGGGCGACTTTGCAATGCCTAAGCCATCGAATCGAGATTTTGCAAACCAATGGATAGATTATCCCGTTGATAAATACAATGTGTTGGGTAATCACGACATGGATAACTGCACAAAAGAGGAGTATATGGAGTTTATGAACATGGACGAGCCATACTACTACTTTGAGAAAGGCGATTTTCGATTTATAGTGCTAGATGCAAATAATTTGTATGATGGCAAGAGCTATACTCACTATGCAAATGCAAACTTTTATGTAGATGCATCTAAGCGTGCATGGATTGACCCCACGCAGCTAGAGTGGCTAACGAGCACGTTAGCACAGAGTACCAAACGATGTATTATATTTTCGCACCAGTCGCTAGAGTACACCGTAACTAATGGTGAGCAGGTGCGTGCTATTCTCGAAGATGCAAACAAGCAAGCAGGGTATGCCAAAGTTGTAGCGGCATTCAGCGGTCACGACCACACCGATTATACTAAGCTCATTAACGGTATTACCTACATTCAGATTAACAGTTCGTCTAACCAATGGGTGGGCGAAAAGTATAAGTGCACGACACGTTACCCCAAAGAGGTGTATGAGCGTCGCCCATCGCTAGCCTTTGTTGTGCCATATCGTGACCCATTGTTTGCGATTGTGACTCTAACTCCAAAGTCGCTAAAACTAAAAGGTGTAAAGAGCGAGTTTCTTGCCCCTACACCCACCGATTTGGGCATACCTAGCGACATATACCCAATTCCGCTAACACCAACTATATCGGATGTTAAATTGAAGTTTTAGGCAGTAAAACATAATCATGTATAGGTGCACCCAATCTAGCTTTTGTTACAGCCTGCCTAGGCTAGTGTATAAAGCAAAATAAGGCGAGTGGATAAATTCCGCTCGCCTTATTTTGTTATGTATATTCTTGTAATTACTTACGAGAAATAGCTTTCTTTGCAGCTGCAATAATGTGTGGGCAATCAAGACCAAACTTTGTTAGTAGCTCGGCAGGAGTACCGCTCTCACCAAACGTATCGTCTACACCAACCATCTCAATAGGAGTAGGTAGGTTGCGAGATAGAGCGTGAGCAACGCTGTCGCCCAAACCTCCGCTAATGAAGTGCTCCTCGGCAGTAACAACACAACCAGTCTTTTTTGCCGAAGCAACGATAGCCTCTGTGTCAAGTGGCTTAATGGTGTGAATGTTGATAACCTCTGCGCTGATACCCTCTTTCTCTAGCTCCTGTGCAGCCTCAACCGCAGGCCATACCATGTGACCCGTAGCAATGATAGTTACATCGGTTCCGCTAGTTAGCTGTTGTGCCTTACCAATTACAAACTCCTGATCCTCGTCTGTGAATACAGGCATAGTTGGACGGCCAAAACGAATATATACTGGGCCAACGTGCTTAGCAGCAGCAAGCGTAGCAGCCTTAGTTTGGTTGTAGTCACATGGGCTAAGAACTACCATGTTGGGTAGCATCTTCATTAGACCAATATCCTCTAGAATTTGGTGTGTAGCACCATCCTCACCAACTGTAAGACCCGAGTGTGAACCCGCTAGCTTTACATTTGCATTTGTGTAAGCAACACTCTGGCGAATTTGGTCATATACACGACCAGTAACAAAACCTGCAAATGAACCTGCAAAAGGAACTTTGCCTGCAAGTGCCATACCTGCAGCCATACCAATCATGTTAGCCTCTGCGATACCACACTGAATAAAACGCTCTGGGTGCTCCTTTGCAAAAGCATCCATCTTAAGCGAACCTTTAAGGTCGGCACATAGCGCAATAATGTTGCTATTCTCGTTACCTGCCTCTTGTAGACCCACTCCAAAGCCCGAGCGAGTATCTTTATTTGCTGTTATCTCTATTTTTTTCATCTTCTTTCTCTCTCTAAATATTAATAATCGCCAAGTGTCTCCTCTAGCTGCGAAAGAGCACGCTCTACTAGCTCGCCTTGTGGAGCTTTACCGTGCCAGTCACATGTGCCAGCCATAAAGTCAACACCCTTACCCATGCAAGTGTTAAGGATTACGATAGCAGGGCGATTTGCGCTCTTAGCTATCTCTTTAGCCTTAGCCGTAGTCTCGATGATAGCCTCAATGTTGTGGCCATCAACCTCTAGTACCTCCCAACCAAATGCTTTCCATTTAGCTGCGTAGTCCTCTAGCTCGATAACTTGGTCACACGAACCATCAATCTGCTGATTATTTCTATCTACAAAAGCAATTAGGTTATCGGCTCTCTTTGACGATGCCGCCATTGCAGCCTCCCAAATTTGACCCTCTTGAGTCTCGCCATCACCCATTAGTACATAAACATAGTTATTATCGCCATCTAGTTTCTTAGCGATAGAGTGACCAAGGGCATTTGATAGACCTTGACCAAGAGATCCCGTAGCCATGCGCACACCGTTAATACCTTTTGCAGGTGATGGGTGTCCTTGTAGCTTTGAACCTAGCTTACGAAAGCTGTTAAGCTCCGAAACTGGGAAGTAGCCACGACGTGCGGCAACGCTGTAAAATACTGGAGAAATGTGACCTATCGAAAGGTAGAACACATCTTCACCCTTACCCGAAGTCGTAAAGTTCGCTGGGTCGATGTTCATGATCTCAAAATAGAGTGCACACATAAACTCTGTTGAGCTCATAGAGCCACCTGGATGTCCCGAGTTTACCTCGGCAACCATGCGAATGATGTCACGGCGAACCTGTGTCGCCAAATCAGAAAGTTGCTTGATCTCTTTCATGTTTTTTTATGTTAAATTTTATTATATCCTTGCTTGATTATTGCCTACCTTACTTTAGTCTTGCAATAACGGTTTGTGTCCCTACTACTTTTTGCTTCATTGCTACTTCAACCTTTGCATCAAGTGGTAGGTATAGGTCGACTCTCGATCCAAACTTAATGAATCCACAACGCTGGTTCTGCTTTATATCGGTGCCAACGTTTGCGTATGATACAATTCTCTTTGCAACCAAACCAGCAATCTGACGAAACAGAATCTCGCCATGCTTTCCTTCAACTACTGTTGTTGTGCGCTCGTTCTCGGTAGATGATTTGGGGTGCCATGCCACCAAAAATAGACCATGGTGGTGCTTAAAGTATTTTACTTTACCACCAATAGGGAACCAGTTGGCATGTACATTCCATACAGACATAAATATAGAAACCTGAAGGCACTCTCTTTTTAGGTACTCGTCCTCAAAAGTTTTCTCAACCACTACGATTGTACCGTCAGCAGGAGCATACACAACATCTTCGTCGTGTGGTAACACTCTGTGTGGAACTCTAAAAAATCTTACGACAAACAGTAGTTTAAGCAGCAAGAAAATAGAGATACCTATAAACCAGCCCTGTGGTAAAAACAGAAATGCAGCAAGCGATATTGCTACACAAATCATTAGTGTGTTTCTAATAATTACGTGTCCCTCTTTATCTATTCTCATCTAAAAAATATTTTACTCTATGTGTTTCTTTGTAACCTTTGTTTAACTAAATAACTCTATAACATGATTGATAATATAGAATAGTGGCGCTGCAAATAGTAGCGCATCAAAGCGATCTAATATACCCCCGTGCCCCGGAATTATGTTGCCCGAGTCTTTTACTCCGATGTTTCGTTTTAGCATCGACTCAAACAAGTCGCCCACAACTGCCGCAAGTGCAATTAGTAGTGCAACTAGTGCCGAAAGCCACTGCTCATATCCTACCAAATAATGGAATATCGAACCACCCACCACTGCGGCAAAGAATAGCCCTCCGGCAAATCCTTCCCACGATTTCTTGGGAGATATACGCTCAATCATTCGGTGCTTACCAAATTTTACACCAACCAAGTATGCGCCAACATCGTTTGCCCACACCGAAAGTATTAGTGCCGTAATCATATATGGGTCGCCAATTCTAGCAAGCAGTGCCATTGGGATAACAGCATATACTATACCCATAAACTCTATTGGTATAGCTATGAATTGCCCCTCTTTCTTTGAGAAAATTTGTGCAGCAGCCCTCACTAGTACAAACAAAATGATAATGTATACCAAGTTATCTGACTGTACATGGCCACACAGCAGCCAAAATACCTGAAGTGCTATAACCGAACTAAATGCTACCTCTATAATATTGCCATACTTTGCAGATACCATCTTTGTGTATTCGATGTAGCCACCTACGCCAATTAGCATAAAAATAGCAACAAGCAAAAAATGATTTCCCCATATTGCACCAAATAGCAGAGCTGCCATAACAACCCCACTAATTGCTCTTACTACAAAGTTATTTAGTTTACCCATTTATAAATTGTTAATCTTATCCCCAACTAGCAGGGATAAGATAATAGATATTACTTAGTTGTTACTCCTCGCTTTTTTGTGCCGAATCATCGCTAGCTTCGCTTTGAGCCACAGTGTTTGACTCTGCTGTTGCAGCCTCTTCGTTAGAAGAACTCTCGTCTTGTGTGCTTTCGGTTTGCTCACTAGCTTGCTCTTTGCTTACTGCACGCTTACCAAATATTGCCTCAAGATCTTCGGCAAATACCACTTCTTTCTCTAGCAGAAGTGCCGCTAGCTTGTCGAGCCCCTCACGGTTATCTCTTAGCACTTCGATTGCACGCCCATAGGCTGAGTTAATCATCTCCGAAACTTCGGCGTCGATAACTTGAGCAACTTGCTCGCTATATGGCTTGGTGAATCGGTCAGACGATGAGGAGTCGTAGTAACTAATGTTACCCACTTTTTCGCTCATACCATAATATGTAATCATGGCGTAGGCTTGTTTTGTTACTCGCTCTAGGTCGTTAAGTGCACCAGTCGAAATTCTACCAAACACTAGCTCCTCGGCAGCACGACCGCCCAATATGGCCGACATTTCGTGCAGTAGTTGCTCTTTGGTTGTGATTTGACGCTCCTCTGGTAGGTACCATGCAGCACCAAGGCTACGGCCTCGTGGGATGATGGTTACTTTAATAAGAGGGTTTGCATATTTTAACAACCAGCTCACTGTTGCGTGGCCAGCCTCGTGAAATGCAATTGTTCTCTTTTCGTTGTCGGTAACAACTTTTGTTTTGCGCTCAAGTCCACCCACTATTCTGTCGATGGCATCAAGGAAGTCTTGCTTTTCTACTGCGCTTTTGTTTTTGCGAGCAGCAATCAGTGCACCTTCGTTACATACGTTTGCAATATCGGCACCCGAGAAACCCGGAGTTTGCTTTGCCAAGAAATCGGTATCTAGCCCTGTGTCTAGCTTAATTTTCTTGAGGTGTACAGCAAGAATCTCTTTGCGCTCGTTAATGTCTGGCAGCTCAACGTGAATTTGGCGGTCGAAACGACCAGCACGTAGTAGTGCCTTGTCTAATATGTCGGAGCGGTTTGTTGCCGCTAGCATAATTACCCCTGCGTTTGTACCAAAACCGTCCATTTCGGTAAGTAGCTGGTTAAGCGTGTTTTCACGCTCGTCGTTAGATGAAAAGCCACCATTTTTGCTACGAGCACGACCAATTGCATCAATCTCGTCAATAAAGACAATACATGGCGCCTTCTCTTTTGCTTGGCGGAATAGGTCTCTCACTCTCGATGCACCCACACCCACAAACATCTCTACAAAGTCTGAACCGCTAATAGAGAAGAATGGCACGTGTGCCTCGCCTGCTACTGCCTTTGCTAGCAATGTTTTACCTGTTCCCGGAGGGCCTACAAGTAGCGCTCCTTTTGGTATCTTACCTCCTAGGTCGCTATATTTTTTTGGATTCTTCAAAAAGTCGACAATCTCCATGATCTCAACTTTTGCCTCCTCTAGTCCTGCTACATCTTTGAATGTAACCGAAACTTCGTTGTCTTTGTCAAAGATTTGTGCCTTTGCTTTGCCAACGCTAAATACGTTGCCACCGCCACCAGAGTTACCTTTGCCCATGCCACGCATGATGAAGATCCATACTGCAATGATAATTACGAATGGTAGGATCGACACAAGTAAGTCGCTCCAAATACTCTTTTGTTCTTCGAACTCAAGAGGTACTTTGTCACCTTCGGGCATTGTTGCTTGTGCAGCCTCAAAGTCTGTCTCAAACTTTTCTAGCGAACCAATACGAAACTCGAATTGAGGGCCTGTTTCAGGAATCTCGGCGTACTCCTCTTTGGCCTTATATATAGCTACCTCATCGCTTTTAAGATATATATCGACACTTTTGTTGTTAACAACAACTACACGCTCGATATCGCCACTTTGTAGCATCTCTTTTTTGACAGTAGCCCAAGTTACCTCTTTAGTTGCTCCTGTGGTAGAGAGCATGTTCCAACCTATGATGAAAATAGCGATGGCCCCCCACACCCAGAAGATGTTGAATTTTGGTTTTACACCCTTTGGAAAAGGGCTTTTATTATTATTTGCCATATAAAATTAACACTCATATCTGCCTCCTTTTTGGCAGCTAATTTTAGTTTGTAGTTCCGTGAGATGTGATTTTAGCATCACCCCATAGTTTCTCTAATGCATAGAAATCACGCATTGACTCCTCAAAAATGTGTACCATAACGTTGCCCAAATCCATAACAACCCAAATACCATTATCCATTCCCTCGGTACGCCAAACTTTTTCGTCTAGCTCTTTGTATACATGATCGTCAACATTGTCTGCTATTGCACACACCTGTGTAGTTGATGCACCGCTACAAACGATGAAACTATCACACACTGCGCCATCTATCTCGCGTAGGTCGATATGAACAATATTAATACCTTTTTTGTCGTCGATTGCTTCTATAATCTTGCTTTCTAATTCTGTCATAATCAATAATTAAACATAACACAAACCACGATAGCAGTAACTTTATTTTTGGTCATAAACAACAAAAAAAAGTCTACCATCGGGTAAATTAACCAATATTTATCCCACAAATATACACTATTTTAATTAGTTTTTATTAAAAAAACGATATAACTTGAAGTCCTAGTATTTTTTATTACCTCAAAGTTATATCGTTTAACTAATAAAAACCCTTTCTTACCCCATTAAGTGGCTCTATTGGTTAGCTAAATTTTTTGCTTTTTTTCTTTAGATAGCGTACTAAATACTATTCCGCCAATAATTGCTGCAGCACCAACTAGTGTAGTGGTTTGAACACTTTCGCCCAAATAAAAATTTATTAACAAAAGCGATAATACTGGTGCAATGTAGCTAATTTGGTTGATGAATGTTTTGTTGCTGGTTTGCTTTAGGGCATAGTTCCAACAAATGAACGGAACACCCATTTCAAAAAGACCAACATAGATAGCGTATGGCAAGCCATTCTCATAGGGGTTGACACCTGCACACAATGCAATAATATTAAGCAAGATTGCTGCCGTTGTAAACCCAACAAAAAGCGAGCGATTGCCCCCTTGGTTATTTGCTGCTCTTAGTAGCCAGTGGTATGCCCACACCACCGCACTAAATAGTGCAAGTGCAAGTCCTAAAACCGAAATAGTGCCCACGCCATCGCTATATGTCGATATGGTGACAATACCCAAGAACGAAATAAGCACACCTATAATCTCTCGTTTTTTTGGTAGCGAGCGATTAATAAATGCCGTTAATATGATAAACATAATGGGCCATGTATAGTTGAGCGGTAGAGCTAGTTGGGCAGGTAGTAGGTCATATGCCGTAAATAAAATAGTGTAGTATATTGCAGGGTTGATTAACCCTAGCATCATATCAAACCGTAGCTCTTTGGGGCTTGTCTTTGCTAGTTTGTGCATTTCGCCATTTGCTACTACTACCACAGCCAATAGTAGTGCTGTGGTGGTAGTGGCTATCACTAGCAGAGAGAACCACGACATGTGCACCAATGCCATCTTAAATGCAGTTGCTACTGTCGACCACGAAAGTATAGCAATCATGGCAGCCGCTACTGCCTTTGTCTCTCTTCCCATCTTTTTATTTGAGTTGTGTTAAGTCAATTTCGGCAACAACAAAGTTGCTACCACCAATAAATATCATTTGCCCCGGCTCACACTCTTTTATTGCGAGCGAGATAGCAGCCCCTACGCTAGTGTTGCTCTTGGCATTAAGCCCTCGAGCAATCGCCATATCTAGCAAATCGTTACAATCTCTCGAGCGAGGCGAATCTGCTTGTGTAAATATATAGCTACCACTTTTGGGTAGCATATCAAATATATCTTCTATGCCTTTGTCTTGGGCAAAACCCAAGATTGCAATAAAATTACCGCCACTCTCTTTTACTAGCTGTTTGGTAATGTGGGTCATTGCATGTGCATTATGTCCCGTGTCGCAAACAATCAGCGGCTCTTTTTGAATAGTTTGCCATCTGCCCATGAGCCCACTATTGCGAACTGTTGCAGCCAAGCCCTCTTTAATTGCGCTAGGGTCGATAGATACAATTTGCTCGGTGCGCATAATATCAAAAAGGCTAATAACGCCTGCTATGTTAGCAAGTTGGTATTCGCCCCTTTGGTCAGATGTGTAGCTTTGCTTTGCAGCCTCATGCTCAAATACAAAGCTATCGTTATCAACACACAAAGGCTTGTACTCCTTTGTGCCAATAAGATATGGTGCAGATAATTCATCTGCTATTGCCACCAACAAAGGTGTCGATTGCGAGTTATATTCGCTAATAACAAGTGGTGTGCCTTGTTTGATAATTCCACCCTTTTCGGCTGCAACCTGCTCGATTGTGTCTCCCAAAATGGCCGTGTGATCTAGCCCTATGTTGGTTATGAGCGTGGCTACGGGCGATATAATATTTGTGGCATCGAGCCTTCCGCCTAGCCCCGTCTCAATAATTGCAAAGTCTACCTTTTCGTCCCTAAAGTGCTTAAATGCCATGGCAGTTGTCACCTCAAAAAACGATGCCGAACACCCCTCTACAATCGATCGCACCTGCTTGGTAAAGCTAGCAACGCTCTCTTGTGAGATCATATTGCCATTTACCCTAATTCTCTCTCTAAAGTCGAACAGGTGTGGCGAAGTGTACAAGCCAACACGATAGCCAGCGGCCATAAGCACCGATGCAATCATCGCACTCGATGAGCCCTTGCCGTTTGTGCCTGCTATGTGTATAGTCTTGTATGCCTTGTGTGGATGATCAAAAAAACGATCTAGTTCCTCAATTCTTTGGCTACCGGGTTTGTATGCTCCGGCACCAATTTTTGTGAACATAGGTATCGAGTAAAGATAGTCTATTGCCTCTTTGTAGTCCATTATATACTATTGAATCCTTGTGCAATTTTGTCGGCCAAATCGTCTAGCCCTTTTTGTAGCTTGCTACCAACCATCATCTTCATCATAGCGTTAAGCTTTGCCTTAACAACAAGTCGAAGACGAGATTGACCACCGCCAACATCTTTTATTTGTACCCAAAAGAAAAACTCCATGCCCATGTCCTTGCCCGTGATTTTGATGAGCTTGTTTGGCTCTTTCTCAACCATCTCAAGGGCTGCATTAAAGCCCATTGCCTTAAAGTAGCAGGTGTCGCCCTCGACTCTCCACTCCTTAACGCTATCTTGTAGCATTGGTGTAAAATTGTTAAAATCTGATAGTACGGTGTAAATCACAATGTCGGGCTTGTTAATTGCAACCTGCTTGCTGATAAACTCCTCTTTGTCTGATGCTACTTCCTTTACCTCATCCTTTTTTTTGTTAGAGGTAAATTTATTTATAAAATTTTTCATAACTCAAATTTATAGGGTGAGTATAGCCTCAAGTGCTTTACCCACCCCTTTTGGTGTAAATTACTTTCTCCAGATCTCTGGTGCTTTTCTCCACTGTGCAAGCTCTTCTAGTTGCTCAGCTGCTACATATCCGCTCTCAACTGCAAT
This sequence comes from uncultured Rikenellaceae bacterium, assembly GCA_964370235.1. Classification (GTDB taxonomy): domain Bacteria; phylum Bacteroidota; class Bacteroidia; order Bacteroidales; family Rikenellaceae; genus CAYJIL01. Next base: position 16,386 of record CAYJIL010000044.1, read on the forward strand.
GTCAATTAGAGTAGGATAGTCCGATAGTGTAGTTAGCTCAACACCTGCCTTTGCAAAATTCTCGGCAGCCTGTGGGAAACCATAAGTAAAGATAGCTACCATACCCAGCACCTTGACACCAGCTGCACGCAGAGCCTCAACGGCTGCAAGCGAGCTACCACCAGTCGACACAAGATCTTCGATAACTACCACCTTGTCGCCTGCCGAGTAGTGACCCTCAACTTGGTTTGATAGACCGTGACCCTTTGGTGCACTTCTTACATATATATATGGCATTTGCATCTCTTCTGCCACTAGCACACCGTGTGCAATAGCTCCAGTAGCAACTCCAGCTAGTAGCGTAGCCTCTGGATACTTCTGCTTAATTACTTGGGCAAAGCCTTCGTAAATCTGACGACGAACCACAGGGAACGATAGTGTTTTGCGATTATCGCAGTAGATTGGTGAATTCCAACCCGAAGCCCATGTAAATGGATTTGCAGGAGATAATTTAATTGCTTTAATTTGCAGTAGGCTTTCGGCTATCTGCTTTTGGATGGTTGTGCTCATAATATTCAGTTTTTTTATAGCAGAACTAGTCTGCTACATACTTTTAACAATATGTCTTTAAAAATTTATTGCCAAGAGGCAGCCATTACACTGCTACCATACAGTAGCAAAGATACCGCAAGCGGAGAAATAATTGAACTTACAGAGGAGAACCTCTTGGTTGAGACTACAAAATTGGCACAAAAAGTTCAAAAGTGCAAACATATAACACTACTTTGTCACTCGATTGGCGAGGTAATGCGTGCTTTTAGTTCTAATTTTAGAATTGTAGAGGCTGCTGGTGGTCTGGTGAGCGATGCACAAGGGCGTTTGCTAATGATCTTTAGACGTGGAAAATGGGATTTGCCAAAGGGTAAGTGCGAAGCTAGCGAATCTGTCGAAACATGTGCTGTGAGAGAGGTGAGCGAAGAGTGCGGAATTGCAGAGAACGACCTAGTTCGTGGTGAATTGGCAGGTATTACATACCATATATACCAAGATCCATTTGTAGGCGATATGGTACTAAAGCCAAGCTATTGGTATTTTATGAAAATCGAAGGCGAGTGTGAGCTTACACCACAAGCCGACGAGGATATCGAGGAGGCTCTTTGGCTAACACCAACCGAGGTGTTCAAGCGTCTTCCTGCCACGCACAAGACTTTGGTACAACTAATAGTTGAGAGATATATAAACCGTAAATAGATTATTATGTTAAAAAAGATTGTAAAGCTATCACTAATGGCAGCAGCAACAGTTGGTGTGCTATCCTCGTGTGAGGGGGAGCAGGCAAAGAGTTCGCAGCTCTTTATTCCAAAAATGAACGAAGAGCAGATTGCTCAACGCAAATTCACTCCAGAGGTGATGTTAAAGATGCGTAGACTATCGTCTGCATCGCTAACACCTGCGGGCACACAAGTGGTGTATGGTCTAACGGCTTATAACGTAGATCAAAACCAAAGCTACTCAAATATTTGGGTAACCGATATTGCAACAGGTGACGACCGCAACCTAACAGATGGTCTAAATCGTGATTTTGCTCCAGTTGCATCGCCTGATGGTAGCAAGGTTTATTTCTTGTCTACTCGTAGTGGCTCGGTTCAAATTTGGAGTGTGGCAATAGATGGTACTTCTTTGCGCCAAGAGAGCAACGAAGAGGGCGACATCGAGAACTTTGGCGTGGCAGGTAGCCGTGTTTGGTTCTCAAAAAAAGTAAAGAGCGCAGCTACTGCAAAGGATAAGCACTCAAAATATCCAAAGGCAGCAGTTAAGGCATATGACGATTTGATGGTACGTCACTGGGACTACTGGTTAGATGGCGAGTTTAGCCACGTGTTTTGGGCAGACATTACAGCCGATGGAATTGGTACGGCAACCGACATTATGCCATCGGAGCCTTGGGATGCACCACTTGCGCCATACTTTAGTGGTTCCGAAGTGGCTCTTTCGCCAGATGGTAAGCTAATAGCATATACTTGTAAAAAGCTAGAAGGTATTGCCTATGCCGAGAGTACAGACTCAGACATCTACCTATATGACATCGAAAAAGGCACAACTGTTAACCTTACCGAAGGTATGGTTGGTTATGACCGTTCGCCACTATTCTCGCCAGATGGTAAGCACATTGCGTGGAACTCGATGGAGCGTGCTAGCAACGAGTCCGACAAAAATCGTTTGATGGTGATGGAACTTTCGGGTGATAACAAGCGTGAGTTAACAGCTGGTTTCGATGCAAATGCATATAATGTTGTTTGGGCAGATAACTCGACAATATACTTTAGCTCTTCTCTTGAGGCTACATACCAAGTGTGTAAAGTTGCAATTGATTCGCCAAAGGTTGAGGTTCTAACATCGGGCGATCATGACTATGCTCTATGCGGAGTTAGTGGCGATGAGCTAATTGTTGACAAAACGACACTTTCGACTGCAACCGAGCTTGTGGCTGTAAAAGGCACTAGTGAGCGTGCTCTTACCGATTTCAACAAAGAGATATATGCTAACGTAGACATGGGTAAGGTAGAAAAGCGTTGGGTCACTACAACAGATGGTAAGAAGATGCTTACATGGGTAATTCTACCTCCTAACTTTGATGAGTCAAAGAAATATCCTACGCTACTATACTGTCAAGGTGGGCCACAGAGCGTTATTAGCCAAAGATGGAGCTACCGTTGGAACTTCCAGCTAATGGCATCAGAAGGTTATATTGTAGTTGCTCCTAACCGTCGTGGCTTGCCATCGTTTGGTCAAGAGTGGCTAGATCAAATTTCGGGCGATTATAGTGGTCAAAATATAAAGGACTACCTATCGGCTATTGACGATGTAGCAACCGAGAAGTGGGTCGACAAAGATCGCATGGGTTGTGTTGGTGCTAGCTATGGTGGTTACTCTACATACTACCTTGCAGGTCACCACGATGGTCGTTTCAAGGCGTTCATCTCGCACTGTGGTATGTTTAACTTTGAGAGCTTCTATGCATCGACAGAGGAGCTTTGGTTCCCAAATAACGACCTTAAAGGTTCTCCTTGGAGCAGCGACCCTGTGGCTAAGCGTTCTTATGCTAACTCTCCACACAAGTTTGTTAACAACTGGGATACTCCAATGATGATTATTGTAGGTCTTAAAGACTACCGCATTCCTTACACCGAGAGCCTTCAGGCATTCACGGCTGCTAAGAAAATGGGTCTTGATAGCCGCCTTGTTGTATTCGAGGACGAGGGACACCAAGTATTCAAAGCACAAAACTCACTAGTTTGGCATAGCGAATTCTTTGGGTGGTTAAATAAATACCTAAAGTAAAACACAGGTATTGTGATATAAAA
>CAYJIL010000045.1:0-19539 GCA_964370235.1 uncultured Rikenellaceae bacterium
TCAACTGCGAGGGAGGTAATAAAGCGCATTACCGATGACCGCCTTAATCAAGTGATTGCATACCAATATGCGAAATATCAATTATACGAGCATACCCTTGAGGGTCGAGTTCTTGAAAGAAATAATTTATCGGGTCTTGCCTCATACCCTTATACACAACTTCGTAGTGTAGGTGCGGCATAAACGACAAACCACTATTCCCACTACGTGCAATTATATCGCCTCTTTTCACCTTTTGCCCCCTGCGAACAAGTGCCTTATCTAAATGGCTATATACAGTCTCGTAACCATTCCCATGATCGATTATAACACTAAGCCCATTGGTTTGGTGCACCTGTTTCACAAACTTTACCTTACCATCTGCCGTTGCATACACACGACTATCTAGCGAAACAGCATAATCAACCCCTTGGTGAGCCACCAAAGTACGATAGAAAGGATGTATACGCATACCATAAGACGCAGCAAGACGAGTGAGTTCGTTATTAGAAATAGGCTGAATAGATGGAATATTACCAACACCACTACCCTTCTCTATCATCTTCTCTTGCAGTGCGGCAAAATTATTGGTTATCTCGCCAAGGCTATAGTCTATGCGATTGAGACGAGCATGAAATTGGCTAGCTAACTGCTTGTTGGTCATAACCGAAAGGCTATCTATTGTTAGATGCGATTCCTTATCGTTATAGTTGGGGTTAGAACCAAATAGTGTGCGATATACCCCTTGATCTCTCTCCTTTACGTTTGTGAGCACCACCTCTAACGAATCGTATTGGCTCTTTAGGCTCTCATACTCGCTCTCTAGCGAATCGTTAGCTTTGCGCATTTCACGCTCGATGGGGGTATCAAAAAATAGCGAGAAAATAAAATAGTATAGTATAGCAAAGCCCAACCACACAAACAAATGCACGGCTGAACGCACTAACCCTTTTCTGAAACGCTCAAATATTCTCATATAATCTCTAAACTATTTTACAACTACTCATAGGTGGTGTCTTTTGCCGACTCCAATATCTTAACAAACTCCTCGGGACTCATATCCATACCAAGGTATGTTAGTGGATCGACCGTTCGACCACGGTATATTACCTCGTAATGTAGGTGAGTACCTGTTGAATTACCCGTTGAACCCATTAGGCCTATTAGCTCGCCACGGCGCACTTTTTGTCCCGATTTGGCTATCATCTTCGATAGGTGGGCATAACGAGTGTGGTAACCATAACCATGATTAACCAATATGCTATAACCATAGCCACCATCATACTTAGCCGATACTACTTCACCATCGGCAGTGGCATAAATCTCGGTTCCTCGATTTGCCGAAAGGTCGATACCTGAATGTATGTGGCGATACCTAAATATTGGGTGTATGCGATAGCCATACTTGCCAATATGGTTGCGCAAAAGTGTCTTATCGATTGGCCATATTGATGGTACACTACGAGATAGTTTGCTATTATCGCTCGCTAGCAGCGTGAGCGTATCGAGCGAAACCGAATTGCTATATAGCTGAGAGCGCATATAGTCTAGCCCTGCATGCACATTTCCCACCAAAGGGGTATCGTCTGCCAAAGTGCTCTGGGGTGATTTGATAGAGATCAACTGAGTTGTATCAATAGCAAAGATAGAGCGATAGATGCCGTTATCTCGTCGCCTTAGTTCTTCTAGCTGGGCATTAGATTCCGATATTTTCTCTTGCAAGATCCTAAATTTTAATACTAGTTCGCTATTTTCTCGTGATAGCGAAAATAGTTTGGGCGTATGAAAAAAGTAGGAGAAACCAAAGTTTACGATAATGGCCAAAATAAAACCAAGCAGTGCCTTTCTAATAAAGAAATATGCCTGCTCTTTTATGGTTAACTCTTCGCTTGTTGCGAATATAATTTCCTTTAGTTTTATTCTTTTCATTGTTATATAGTGGTCTAAACCAGCCTAAATTGGGCTTATAGAGCACAAAATTATTGATAATAAGGTGTAAAGTTAAAAAAATTATTTTTTTTCATTAATTTTACGCTCTCAATTTCGACTCCTAGTGGGGCGAAATGTGATGGGAGGTAATCCCAACCACAAGATTAAACGTAAGAAATAGACAAAATATTTGATATGAATAGCACTAAGACTAGAGAGACCTTTCTGAAATTCTTTGAAGGCAAATCTCACACCATTGTACCTTCGGCACCAATGGTCATTAAAAACGACCCTACGCTGATGTTTACAAATGCGGGAATGAACCAGTTTAAGGATATTTTCCTTGGCAACCAACCTGCAAAATTTTCTCGTGCAGCCGACACACAAAAGTGTCTGCGTGTATCGGGTAAGCACAACGACTTGGACGAGGTAGGACACGATACATACCACCACACTATGTTTGAGATGGTGGGTAACTGGTCGTTTGGCGACTACTTCAAGAAAGAGGCAATTGAGTGGGCTTGGGAGCTACTTGTCGATGTTTATGGGCTTAAGAAAGATAGAATTTATGTTACCGTGTTCGAAGGTTATGAGCCAGATGGCGTAGCTTTTGATAGCGAGGCTAACGAGCTATGGAGCCAGTTTTTGCCACAGAGCCAAATCTTAACAGGTAACAAAAAAGATAATTTTTGGGAGATGGGCGATGTAGGCCCATGTGGACCATGTAGCGAGATACACTACGACTTGCGTGACGATAGCGAGCGAGAAAAGGTAGATGGTGCATCGCTAGTTAACATGGACAACCCAGAGGTAATTGAGATATGGAACCTTGTGTTCATGCAATATAACCGAAAGAGCAACGGTAGCCTAGAGCTTTTGCCCGACAAACACGTTGATACGGGTATGGGCTTCGAGCGTCTATGTATGATTCTTCAGGGTAAAAAGAGCAACTACGACACCGATGTGTTCCAGACAATTATCGAGAAAATTTCGTCACTTTGTGGCATTAGCTATGGCGAGAATCAAATGACCGACATTGCTATGCGTGTTATTGCAGACCACTTGCGTGCTATTTCGTTCTCGATTGCCGATGGTCAAATGCCATCTAACGTAAAGGCTGGTTATGTAATTCGCCGTATCTTGCGCCGTGCGGTTCGTTATGGCTATACATACCTAAACTTCCGTGAGCCATTTATTTGCGAGCTAGTGGCTACACTATCTTTGCAGATGGGCGATTTCTTCCCAGAGATTAAAAAGCAAAAGAGCCTAATCGAGCGAGTTATCAAAGAGGAGGAGCTATCGTTCCTTAAAACGCTTGCTACGGGTATCAACCTGCTTGACAACATCATCGAAAAGGTAAAGAGCGAAGGCAAAACAGTTATCAGCGGCGATGATAGCTTTACACTATATGACACTTATGGTTTCCCAATCGACCTTACCGAGCTTATCGCTCGTGAGCAAGGCATATCGCTAGACCTTGAGGCTTTTGAGAAAAACCTACAAAAACAAAAGGAGCGCTCGCGTGGAGCAGCACAAATCGAAACCGATGACTGGGTAGAGGTTCTTCCAATTAAAGAGAGCATCTTTGTTGGGTATGACTACCTAGAGTCTGAAATTAAGATTGCTCGCTACCGCCGTGTTAGCTCAAAGGGCAAGAGCTACTTCCAGCTAGTGTTCGACCAAACTCCGTTTTATGGTAACTCGGGCGGACAAGTTGGCGACAAGGGCTACATTATCTCAGCAGATGGCGAGAGAGTAGATATTACCGACACACACAAAGAGAACGACCTAACGGTTCACATTACATCTAAGCTGCCACAAGCAATTGATGCAGACTTTACAGCATTTGTGAACGAGGGCGAAAGAGCAGCTATCGCAGCAAACCATACAGCTACACACCTTGTACAAAAGGCTCTACAAGCGGTACTAGGCGAGCATGTCGAGCAAAAGGGTTCGATGGTGAGCGCAACAGGCCTGCGTTTTGACTTTGCACACTTTGAGAAGATGACACCAGAGCAAATTCGCCAAGTAGAGGTGATTGTTAATGATTATATTCGCAAAAACTATAAGCGTCAAGAAAACCGTGAGTGCACAATCGAGCAAGCAAAAGAGATGGGTGCAATGATGCTATTTGGCGAAAAGTACTCAGACACAGTACGTACTATTGGTTATGGTGATTCGCTAGAGCTTTGTGGTGGTACACACGTTCGCCGAACTGGCGAAATTGGCTTGTTTAAAATTGAGTCTGAGGGTGCTATTTCGGCAGGTATTCGCCGTATTGAGGCACGCACAGGCCAAGGAGCAATGGATCTAACGTTTAACCACGAAGATACATTTAGAGCCATTCAAAAGCTAATGAACACTCCATCGGCACTGCCAGCAGTTGAGAAGATGCTTAGCGAGAATAACAACCTAAAGGGTCGTATCGAAAAGTTCACAAAAGAGAACACAAAGCGCATTTTCGATGATATTTGCACAACAATAGACAGCACCGAAGATATTGCTTGGTTTATCGACAACCTAACTCTTGCCGATAGTGTAGTAAAGGATATTGCATCTATGCTAAGAACAAAATATCCAAATATCATCACCATCATTGGCTCGGTGGTAGACGAAAAACCATCACTTACAATTGCCCTAGGCGAGGAGATTGTAGCTATGGGTATTAACGCTTCGACTACCGTGCGTGAGGCTGCAAAGCTAATACAAGGTGGCGGTGGTGGCCAGCCATTCCTTGCTACGGCAGGTGGTAAAAACGCTAATGGTATTGGTAGCGCAATTGATAAGGCAAAGGAAATTATTACCGAAGCACTAAAAAAATAGTCAAAACTACAATAGGCTATAACAATAGTTTAGAGGCGATTAACAGCATGGCTGTTAGTCGCCTCTTTCTTTTTATACAAAAATTCTTCTTGTTTGTACTAATAGCATAATATTTGTGACTTGCAAAATAATTGAAAAAAAGTATCGTTATTTAGTTGTCTTGACAAATTTATTTTTACACTATTTTTTGTAATATAAAACAAAAAGAGAATTAATTTTATGAAGAGAAAATTTTATTTGCTAATAGTATTAGCAGCAATGGTTGGGGGAGCGACAACAGCCTACCTAACATCAAAGGTTATCCTAAATAATAGTAATAGCACAATAGCAACAACAACAGTTAGGGATAACAACCATCACTTTGCCTCACTACCATCTTCGCCACAAGGCACGGTAGATTTGACACATGCAGCCGAAAAAACGGTAATGGCAGTGGTGAATATCGAAAAGCGAGAAAAGGTAAACCAACAGAGAAGTGGTTCGCATTCGATGGATGAGTTCTTTCAATATTTTGGAATGCCACGTGGCTATGGCCAACAACAGCAGCAACCACGCTCACAGGAGCGCAGATCGGGAGGATCGGGAGTAATTATCTCGCCCGATGGTTATATTATCTCGAATAACCACGTTGTTGAGAACGCTAGCGAACTGAGGGTAACGCTAAACGATGGACGCACATTTGATGCACAAATCATTGGCACAGACCCTACTACCGACCTAGCACTTATTAAAGTAGATGGCGAAAACCTACCAGTGGTAGAGTTTGGAAACTCAGATGCCCTAAAACTAGGCGAATGGGTACTTGCAGTTGGTAACCCATATAACCTAAGCTCAACAGTAACGGCAGGTATCGTTTCGGCAAAAGGACGTAGCCTAAACGCTATTGACAGCCAATTCCCAATCGAGTCATTTATTCAAACCGATGCAGCCATTAACCCCGGCAATAGTGGTGGTGCGCTAGTAAACACATCGGGTGAGCTGATTGGTATAAACACGCTTATCTACTCGCAAACAGGCAATTATGTAGGATATGGATTTGCCGTCCCTACTACAATCGTGCAAAAAGTAGTAATGGATCTCATGGAGTATGGAATCGTACAAAGAGCAATGTTGGGCGTAACTTACCAAGAGATTACAGATGCCTTTATCGAGCACCAAGGCAAAGAGAAAGGTATTAGCGAGAGTGGCGGACTATATGTTGTAGATGTAACCGAGAACGGTGCAGCAAACGCAGCAGGTATTAAGTCGGGCGATATTTTGGTAGAGATTGATGGCAACAAAATTACGGGTTCAGCAGTGCTACAAGAGACAATTGCGAAGCACCGCCCGAATGATAAAATAAAAATTGGTGTAAAAAGAGATGGCCAAGTGAAACATTTTGATGTTACACTTCGTAATAGAGCAGGAGAGGAGAAGCTATTAAGTAAAGGTAGCCAAGATGTAGCTGCTCAACTAGGCGGAAAACTAGTTGCAGCATCTGAGAGCCTGCTCGAAAAACTAAACCTTCGCTACGGAGTACAAGTAGCAGAGGTGGGCTCGGGCACACTTCGCAAGGCTAATATCAAAAGTGGCTTTGTGATTACATCAATAAACGAAATGCCAATTACTTCGGTTAACGATGTTTACAAGATTAAGGGCGAAATTTCTGTTATCGAGGGTATCTATCCCGACGGACGAAGATTTACCTACTCGCTTGTTAGCAACGATTAATAATTTCTCTCTCGGTGCTTATTCACCATAAGCACCGAGAGTTATTTATAGCAGGCTTCTCTATCTTTAATTTTTACACAAAATTAGAATAGAATATAGTGGTTACGATGGTGTACCACAAAACAGACTTCAAGTACAGATGAGACAGTTAAAAATTACCAAGAGCATTACAAACCGTGAGAGTGCTTCACTTGACAAATACTTACAAGAGATTGGCCGTGAGGATCTAATATCGGTTGAAGAAGAGGTAGAACTAGCCCAGCGAATACGAAAAGGTGACCAAGAGGCACTAGAAAAGCTTACTAGAGCAAACCTACGATTTGTAGTTTCTGTTGCAAAGCAGTACCAAAACCAGGGTCTTAGCCTTCCTGACCTTATCAACGAAGGTAACCTAGGTTTGATTCGTGCAGCCGAGAAGTTTGACGAAACACGTGGTTTCAAATTCATCTCATATGCTGTATGGTGGATTAGACAATCGATACTTCAGGCTCTTGCCGAGCAAAGCCGTATTGTGCGCCTACCGCTAAACCAAGTGGGATCACTTAACAAAATTAACAAAGCACTTGCACGATTTGAGCAGGAGCACGAGCGTGCCCCATCGCCAGAGGAGCTTGCAAAAGAGCTTGACATCCCAAAAGAGAAGGTAGCCGACACTCTACGTGTATCGGGTCGCCACGTGTCGGTAGATGCTCCATTTGCCGAGGGCGAGGACAATAGCCTACTAGACGTACTTGTGAATGGTGATTCACCAAACGCAGACCGAGGCCTTATTAACGAGTCACTTTCGACTGAGGTTGATCGTGCACTTTCGACTCTAACAGACCGTGAGCGTGACATTATCAGATATTTCTTTGGTATTGGCTGTGCCGAAATGACACTAGAGGAGATTGGCGAGCAGTTTGGTCTTACACGTGAGCGTGTGCGCCAAATTAAAGAGAAGGCTATTCGCCGCCTAAGACACAACTCAAGAAGTAAACTTCTAAAGGGTTATCTAGGCTAGTCGAAACGACTAAACATAAATAAAATAGGTTGTCTTGCAATTGTAAGGCAACCTATTTGTTTATGGGTAATAGTGTATGGGTAAAATAAAAATCGAACTTATGCACATACCCCCCCCCTATAACAAACAGAGCAGGTTGCCTTGAATTAACCAAGACAACCTGCTTTGTTTATATGAACCTAGTAATTAGTTTATGGAATGTTGTTATTACCAGTTACGATAGCGTCAATATCCCAGAATAGTTTTGTACCACCAGTATCGGGGCCACCAAGCAGCGAAACCGCCTTAGCAACCTCTGTTGGGTTTGTGCGATATTCGCCCACAGGGAACGGAATACGTCTTACAAAACCTTCGGTAGAGATAGCACCGTTAGAGTCGTTTTGCATAACAGGGAATAGCTTAGGATAACCCGTACGGCGATGCTCTGCCCATGCTTCCATACCATCAGGGAACATTGCAATCCACTTTTGAGTAATGATCTGCTGTAACTGCTTCTCTTTTTCACCACCATTCATCCACTGAACCGGAACATCATTTAGCCACTTGCTACCTGCTTCGATATTGTTGTCGGCATTGAATGGGTCGATATAAGGCTCAGCTGTGTTTGTGTTGCTTAGGTAACCAGCAGGCATAGGTGCTCCGCTCTCGCCAAACGATAGTGTGATACCTGCCTCGTATAGGCTTTGTGCATTACCGTTAGGTACAGTCCAGCCTCTAAGTGCAGCCTCGGCTTGTAGGAATAACGACTCCGATGGCTTCATCCAGTATAGAGGACTAGTTAGAGTAGACTCTTCAACTGCTATGTTCGAGAATGGTGTGTAATCATCTTTTGATGGAATGCTGATACCATTACGAATACCAATATACTCACCAGTAGTGCTATTGCCACCAATATCTTTTGTGATTGGTGTAGCATACTTCTCGATACGAGTATCACCATATCCGTTTAGGATAGATGACACAGGTGCACCAACTCTAATATCGCCATAGTTGTAGGCAATAGTGTAGACTGGGTTACGCAAAGTAGTTGTAGCTACCGCAATTATCTTGTCGCCATCGCCTAGTAGACCACCCGGAGCTGCAAGAGCCTTTTCGCCCTCCTCTTTTGCCCAAGCTGGGTGTGAACCCGAAATACGCATTGCTAGACGAAGTCTAAGCGTGTTAGCAAACTTGTTCCACAACTTTACATCGCCACCACACACTTGGTCATAGTCCTTAAATCTGTTTAGAGCGTAGCTTTCGGCATACTGAGCATCGTTCGCAAACATATATAGCGAGTCGCTAGCCTCGGTAAGCTCTTTAAAGAACGCTTTATAAACATCTTCTTGTGAGTCATAAGGTGTAGAGATACCACCCGAAGCCGCTGCCGAATATGGAATTGGGCCATAAAGGTCGGTGATGCGGTGCATACCTTCAACACGAATAATCTTTGCGATTTGTGCAAACTCAACGTAACCAACACGGTTTGATTCCTTGATAATTACATCAATAGTTTTCATGATGTTGGTGTTACCTCTCTCGAATGCAAGAGCATTCCAACCCTCCATCATAAAATATGTTGCATTGTTACGACCACCACCAAAAGGTGTTGGAGTAGCCATATATCCCGAATAAAGGTCACCATTTAGGTTTTGATATAGCTGGTATTCGTAAGCAGTGTTTTTTAGGTTGTAGACAATTGATTGCATAGGTGTCTCAAAACGAGGGCCTAGTGGAATCATGTCGTCTGTCATACCAAATGGGTTGGTGTTCATCTCTTCAAAGTCCTTGGTACAAGACGATGCAGCACCAACAACTAATGCCGCAGCGGCACAGTATGCTAATATTTTATTTCTTTTCATATCTATTCAAGTTTAATTTATTACAACTAACTTCGCTCTTAGAAGTTGAACTGAACTTTTAGACCAAAGTTACGAGTAGATGGTAGAGAGTAAACGTCAACACCATAGTATGCTGTTGTACCAACACTTGTGTCAGGATCTTTTGGTGAGTTCTTGTAGATGAAGAATAGGTTACGTGCTACGAAATCAACAGAGATGCTGTTTGACTTGTTGAATAGGTTGCGGAATGTGTAACCAAATGTTAGCTCACGAAGACGGAAGTTTGTTGCATCGTATACATAAGGAGCTGCAATACCACTAGCTGCTGTGTAGTATGCTTTGGCGTCAACTAGTGTGCCGTTACCAATATCGACACCACCATTATCACGTGCAATACCTGTTGCTAGAGACACACCATATAGGTCGTTCTTGTTCTCGGTACCCGAATATGTTTTGCCACCAATACGACCATCGATAAGGAATGATGCACTCCAATCTTTATATCTAAAGTTGTTGCTCCAACCAAGTGTCCAGTCACTGTTCATGTTACCAAGATATACAGATTCAGTAGTTTTTTGTGGAGCACCATGCTCGTCAACTACGATAACACCGTTATCATCTCTTTGGAAATCTTGACCATAGATATCACCAAACGAACCACCCTCTTCAAGAACGAATTGTGCACCATAAATTTCACCATACTGAATACGGCTAGGTAGCTCATCGTCAAGCTCTAGGATCTTATTGTCGTTGTAAGCACCGTTAATAGATGACATCCATCTCCAGTTCTGGTTGATTTGCCAGTCATAACCAACAGTAAACTCAACACCTTGGTTTTGAATGTTACCAGAGTTGATGTAGTAGCTCTCATAACCAGTACCTGTTGGTGCTGCAATAGAGAATAGCTGGTTCTTATTATTAGACTTGTAATAAGTAAGTTCTGCTGTTAGGTTGTTGTTAAGAGCAGCAAAGTCGATACCCATCTCGAAAGAGTGCATTTTCTCTGGCTGTAGCTCAGTAAAAGGCTCTTTTGTGTTAAGGTTAATTTGACCCGCAGTAATTGAGTGTAGAGGGTTTGTTAGGTAAGCACCCACGTCATTACCTACGATAGTGTATGATCCACGAAGTTTTAGAAGATCGATACCACCAAGGTCGAATACCTCGTTAGCAAGGAACGAAAGACCCACCGATGGATAGAAGTAGCTAGTATTGTCTGTAAATGCTAGTGTCGAAGACCAGTCGTTACGTCCCGATACATCTAGGAATAGATAATCGTTGTAACCAATTTGTGCTGTTGCAAAAACAGAGTTCAAGCGGCGTGTTGATAAACTTTGAGAAAGAACCTCCTTACCCGATGTTAGGTCAACGTTAGGGAATGTAAAGATGTCTGTAAAGACAAGGTTACCAGCAATACCGTGGTAAGCCGTAGTGTTCTCAATAAAGCTAGTACCTGCAGATGCGCTAATATTGAATTTGCCATATTGCTTATTGAATGTAGCAATTACGTCACCATATAGCTGCTCCCACTTAGTGTTCTCATAGCGATAATCACCACCTGGGCGGCCATTAAGTGTAAGCGATGTACCATCGTACATTTTTCTTTCCCACACCTCGCTTGTGCTCTCATAAGAGATACGACCCTGAAGGTTAAGATAGTCGGTAACCTTAAATTTAGCACTTGCCGAAGTTGCGATACGCTCACGCTCAGTGTCACTTGGGTTGCGGTTAAGCACCCAGTATGGGTTTGCCGAGAAATCTTGGTGTACGTTAGTGTACCAAATTTGCTCGTTGCGCTGAGTTAGAGGGTTGAACTCAATGTAATTGTTCTTGTAGTAGTTGAAATCACCATTATTTGGGAATGTGTAAAGACCAGTTAGAGGGTTGGTGTAAGTACCACCTGTTTGCTGGTTATGAAGATCTTGCACCACATAAGTTGCACTTGCGTCAATTGTTAATCTATCGTTGAATAGATTGAACGATTCACGAAGAGCAAGATTGTGACGATTAAATGTATTTGTAGGAGTTATACCTGCTGCATATGTGTTGGCATATGATAGGTAACTCTGAACCTTGTCTGTACCACCTGTTATAGACACAGAGTTAATGTATGTACTACCTGTTCTAAAGTACTCATCAACACGGTTACTACCCGATGCAGCCTCTGCCTCTGTTAGTTTAGGACCCCAGCTCATAAGCTCAAGACCACCGTCAGCTGTTGTTGCCGCACCATAGTTAGACTGAAGCTCAGGACCTGCAAGAATTGTCTCAAAGTTCATATTCGATGAGAAATTAACACGAACAGTTCCTTCGGCACCCTTCTTTGTAGTTACCATAAGTACACCATTAGCAGCCATGCTACCATAAAGAGCTGCTGCCGAAGCACCCTTCAAAAGGTTGATAGACTTAATGTCATCTGGGTTAAGAGTCGAAAGTGCATCACCACCGTCACGACCACCATAACCACCTGCAACCTGAGTTGTTTGTGGGTTGTTCATTGGAATACCATCGATAACAATAAGTGGAGTATTGCTACCCGAAGCCGACTTGTTACCACGCATAAGGATCTTAGATGAGCTACCAGCACCTGTTGTGTTTGGTGTGATAACTAGACCTGCTGTCTTACCTTGTAGCGAGTTGATAACATTCACATCTTTAGCTTTTGTGAACTCATCGCTTCCGATTTGTTGAGTCGAGTAAGTAAGGCTGGCTGCCTTTCTCTCAAGACCAAGTGCAGTTACAACTACTTCGTCTGTAATAAGACCATCGATCTCCATTACAATGTTGTAGTCAGATTTGCTTGCCACTACGGTGAATGTAAGCGTGCGGTAGCCTATCGAGCTAACCTCTACCACGTCACCATTCTGAGCGTTGTTAAGTGTAAATTTACCATCAGCGTCGGTTATAGAACCTAGGCCAGATGATTCGATAATTACTGTTGCACCTACAACGGGATCGCCATTTGTATCAGATACGATACCGTGCACGTTTTGAGTTTGCATTCCATAAGAAGGAAATGCGGTCTCGGCTGCTGTTAGTAGTGGAACACAACACACCATTACTAGCAAACATAGCGAGTAGAAAACTTTCTTCATAATGTAAGGATTTTGATTAATACGTGTGTTAGTGGATGCAATATAAATATAGTTTTTTAATTTACAAACAAATTGTAGCCAAATACACACTTTTTTGTTTAAAAGTGTTAGCGTGAGAAAAACGCTAACAAAACATTAGTTCAATTAACAGTCAATCAGTTAGCACACATTTTGTGTATTATTAGCAGTTTTTTGCTGGTATTGTTAAATTTTAATGCTTATGAATTGAAACTACGTTTTTTGATTTAGATTATTTCTTTGTGATTTTGTAAAGTATGTGTTTATAGTTGATATTTACATATACTAAAAAGGTGATACAACCACAATTAACTAATTAATTAAGTTGTATCACCTTTTATTTTATTATAAAAATAGATGTTATACCGATTAGGCCTATTCTACTTCGTAAACACTTGCCTCGGCAGGTTGCTCGTCGCCCCACTGCTGGGCTATGCGATCGAGTATTTCGACCACCTTTTGAGGCTCGCGAGTTGTTAATAACTCTAGACGTGTTGGCTTAAAGTGGCTAAGCCCTTTAAAGTAGCAGCTAAGGTGGCGGCGCATCTCGAATACACCTACTACATCGCCCTTTATTTCGATAGATTTTGCAAAGTGTTCCTTTGCAAGTTCCACACGCTCTTTTACCGTTGGTGGCTCTAGCAGCTCGCCCGTGTTTAGGTAGTGACGAGTGTGCGAAAATATCCAAGGCCTACCATACGATGCACGACCTATCATCACACCATCGACACCATATCGATCAAACGCCTCTTTTGCCCCTTGTGGCGAAACAATATCGCCATTACCAATAATTGGGATATTAATTGCAGGGTTGTTTTTTACCTTTCCAATGAGTGTCCAGTCGGCAGAGCCACGATACATTTGACAGCGTGTGCGGCCATGAATCGTTAGTGCGCTAATGCCTACATCTTGTAGCCTTTGTGCAATATCTTCGATGTTGCGGCTCTCGTCATCCCACCCAAGGCGAGTTTTAACGGTAACGGGCAGCTTAACAGCCTCAACAATGCGGCGAGTCATCTCCACCATTTTGGGGACATCACGCATCATTCCCGAACCTGCACCACGGCGAGCAATCTTGCTCACAGGGCAGCCAAAGTTAATATCAATTAGCTCTGGTTGCGCAGCCTCTGCCATAAGCGCAGCTTCTACCATAGGCTCTATTTCGGAGCCATATATTTGTATGCCAATAGGCCTTTCATAATCATAAATATTGAGTTTATCGAGAGACTTTTGCCCATCACGAATGAGCCCGTCAGAGGAGATAAACTCGGTGTACATCATATCTGCCCCAAATCGTTTGCATATATACCTAAACGAAGGGTCGGTGACATCCTCCATTGGTGCTAAAAACAGAGGTTTGTCGGGGAGTTCTATGTTGGCTATTTTAACCATAATTGCTCGTGTGTCTTATATTTGAGAGTGCAAAGGTAGTAAGAATCTCTCTAATTTCTTTGTTTTGTTACAATACTTATATTTATAAGGTCTATTTTAGGCTTTGAAATGTGATAAATGTGTTAAAAAATTTGTATCTTTGACGCAAACTTTTTCAAACAAAAAAAGTATCATAACAAGATGAATGTAGAGAAATTTGTTTCGGTTCACGCTCTGGCAGCGTTGAAATCACTATACGGAGATGGTATAACAGAAGATATGGTTCAACTTCAAAAGACTCGCAAAGAGTTTGAAGGTGATATAACACTTGTGGTATTTCCACTGCTTAAACACTCGAGAAAGAGCCCCGAGGCTACTGCTACCGAGATTGGCGAGGCAATTAAGCCTATGGTCGATCAAATCGAGAGCGTAAACGTTATCAAGGGCTTTTTGAATATTAAGCTATCGGCAGATTTTTGGGCTGCTAAATTCAACGAGATAGCATCACAAGAGAACTATGGCCGCCTGCCTCGCAACGGTCGCAAAGTGATGGTTGAATACTCGTCACCCAACACAAACAAGCCTCTTCACCTAGGGCACATTCGCAACAACCTATTGGGTTATTCGGTTGCCGAAATACTAGATGCAGCAGGTAACGAAGTAATAAAAGTTAATCTTGTAAACGACCGTGGTATCCACATCTGCAAGTCGATGATTGCATGGCAGCTATTCTCTGGTGGCGAAACTCCACAGAGCTCGGGCATGAAGGGCGATCACTTGGTGGGTAAATACTATGTTGCGTTTGACAAAGCATATAAAGAGCAAATTGCCGAGCTAGTAGCAGCAGGCTCTAGCGAGGAGGATGCAAAGAAAGAGGCTCCAATCATGAAGCAAGCACAAGAGATGCTTGTCAAGTGGGAGCAAAAAGACGAGGCTATTTGTGAGCTTTGGTCTACAATGAACGGCTGGGTGTATGAAGGCTTTGACAAAACATATCGTGATATGGGTGTTGACTTTGACAAAGTGTATTACGAGTCACAAACATACCTGCTAGGTAAAGACCTAGTTAACGATGGTCTTGAGCGTGGTGTATTCTACCGCCGTGACAATGGTTCGGTGTGGATTGATTTAACTCCCGATGGTCTTGACGAAAAACTACTATTGCGTGGCGATGGTACATCGGTGTATATGACACAAGACTTGGGTACAGCACTTGAGCGTTACAAAGAATATGAGTTCGACAAGTTGGTATATGTTGTAGGTAACGAGCAAAACTACCACTTTCAGGTACTAAAGATAGTTCTTGCCAAGCTGGGCTGCGACTTTAGCGAAGATATTTTCCACCTATCATATGGTATGGTTGAGCTACCAGAGGGTAAAATGAAATCTCGTGAGGGAACAGTTGTCGATGCCGATGATCTAATCGAAGGTATGGTATCAACAGCTCGCACTATGAGCGAGGAGCTAGGTAAGCTAGATGGTTACAGCGAGGAGCAAGTGGTTGAGGCTACAACTATGATTGGTATGGCTGCCCTTAAATATTTTATTTTGAAGGTAGACCCAAAGAAAACTATGCTATTCGACCCAAAAGAGAGTATCGACTTTAACGGTAACACAGGGCCGTTCATACAATATACTAATGCACGTATCCGCTCGCTAGCACGTCGTGCAGGCGAGGCTGGTTTTGCTCCACTCGAAGTTGTGGGCACAAACCTAGAGCCAAAAGAGATTGAGCTAATTAAGCTTCTAAGCACATACCCCGAAACGGTGGCTGTGGCAGCCGAGGCTATGGCTCCGTCTATTATAGCGGCATACTGTTACGATTTGGCTAAGGAGTTCAACCAATTCTATCACGATTTCTCTATCCTTAAAGAGGAGCGAGAAGATGTTAGAGGGCAGCGTCTTGCACTAGCAATTGAGGTTTCTAAATCTCTATCTAGCGCAATGGCTCTACTAGGTATCTCTCTACCAGAGAAAATGTAATTTTGGCAGTATAGTTACGAAGTGGAACAAAAAGAGCACATTACACTAACTCGTTTACAGGGCATCATCAAAGAGGCTCTGTGGCATTCGCTAGAGCCAAGCTATTGGGTATCGGCAGAGCTTTCGGAACTAAAAGTAAATAGTTCGGGGCATTGCTATATGGAGCTACTCGAAAAGGGTGAGCGAGGCCATCAAGCCAAGGCAAAAGTCAAGGCTGTGATATGGCGCAATAGTTATGTCGTAATCGAAGATTACTTTTTGAGATCGACAGGCTCAAAGCTAGCTTCGGGTATGCAGGTGCTGGTTAACATATCGATTAGCTACCACGAGCTATATGGCCTTTCGCTAGTGGTTAACGATATAGACCCATCATATACGCTTGGTGATATTGAGCGCACTCGCCGTCAAACCATTCTTCAGCTAAAAGAAGATGGAATTTTTGAGATGAACAAAGAGCTTGACGAGGCAACCGTTCTTCAGAATTTGGCTGTTATATCGTCGCCTAATGCGGCAGGTTTCGAAGATTTTATTAAAGAACTTGCCTCATACCAAAGCATTTATGGCTATAAGCTAACACTATATAGTGCTGCAATGCAGGGCGAGCAAACACAGGCCGATGTTACCTCGGCACTTGAGCGAATAGTATCGAGCGGTATAGACTACGATGCGGTGGTAATAATAAGAGGTGGTGGTTCACAAAGCGATTTGAGCGCCTTTGACTCCTATGTTATATGTAACTACATAGCACAGTGCCCTATTCCCGTGATAACGGGCATTGGTCACGAGCGAGATATTTCGGTAGCCGATATGGTGGCTCACACTTCGGTTAAAACACCAACAGCTGTGGCTCGCCATATTATAGACTCTTTTGATAGGGTGGCTAGCTTTTTGGATAGTGCATCACGCACAATAAAAGAGAGTGTACGAGAAAGAGTACAAGGCGAAGAGCGATATTTGCAGCAGCGAGCTGGTGCAATTGAGCGAGTAGCACGCACTCTGCTGCACAGCAAGGCCGTTAGCCTAAGCTCAACAACTGAGCGATTGCGAGGGTCGGTAGCTAGGTTTACTATCACCAAACAGCAGCACCTAACACAGCTGAGCGAACGCCTACCAAAGGCAGCACGTTTTGCTCTAGCAAAGGAGCACGATAGGCTTTTGGCTTTTGAGCAGGTAACCGAAGCATTTTCGCCTAAACGCATCTTTGAGCTAGGTTATTCGCTAGTGAGAGATGGCAGGGGTGGTTTTTTGCGATCGGTACAAGGGGTCAAAAGTGGCGATGTGGTAACAGTTGAGCTGCTAGATGGCAAGGTAGAAACTACCGTAAATAGAATATTATAGAAATTATATAGATATGGATAGTAATCAAATAAGCTATAACGAGGCTATCAAAAAGATAGAAACTCTGCTGGCCGAACTAGAGAGAGGCGATGCCGATATAGAGACACTGTCGGAGCGATTGGCACAAGCAACCTCTTACATTAAGCTATGCCAAGAGAAACTTTCGCGTGCCACAGGGCAGGTCGAAGAGCTCTTTAAGATGGAAGATGGTCAGTAGATATATGGTTTTAAAGTTAAGAATTAAATAATATATATAGGATGTTTGAGAATATTAGCGAAAAGCTAGAACGCTCGTTTAAGATATTAAAGGGCGAGGGTAAGATTACCGAAATTAATATTGCCGAAACACTAAAAGAGATTCGTCGTGCACTAATTGATGCCGATGTAAACTACAAAGTGGCAAAGAGTTTTACCGATGATGTAAAGCAAAAGGCAATAGGTGAGAACGTATTAACGGCAGTGAATCCGGGTCAAATGATGACCAAGATTGTGCGTGACGAGTTAGCAGTGCTAATGGGTGGTACTATGAGCGATGTTAACCTAACAGGTTCGCCAGCTGTCATTCTTATTGCGGGTCTTCAGGGTTCGGGTAAGACTACCTTTACTGGTAAGCTAGCCTCAATGCTTAAGACAAAGAAATCTCGCAAGGTGCTTGTAGTTGGTTGTGACGTTTATCGCCCTGCCGCTATCGAGCAGTTGCGTGTACTTTCAACACAAATTGGTGTTGAGATTTATGCCGAGCTCGATAACAACAAGCCAGTTGAGATTGCAAAAAATGCTATTACTCACGCTCGTAGCAAAGGTTACGATACGGTTATTGTCGATACGGCAGGTCGTTTGGCAGTAGACGAGGAGATGATGATTGAGATTGCTGCTATTAAAGACACAATCAATCCATCGGAGACACTATTCGTAGTTGACTCTATGACAGGTCAAGATGCTGTAAACACGGCTAAGGAGTTTAATACTCGCATCGACTTTGATGGTGTTGTTCTTACAAAGCTAGATGGTGATACTCGTGGTGGTGCTGCGATTAGTATTCGTAGCGTAGTAGATAAACCGCTCAAGTTTATCTCGTCAGGCGAGAAGATGGAGGCTATCGACATTTTCCACCCAGAGCGTATGGCAGACCGTATCCTAGGTATGGGTGACATTGTGTCGCTTGTAGAGAAAGCTCAAGAGCAGTTTGACGAGGAGGAGGCTAAAAAGCTAGAGAAAAAACTTCGTAAAGACGAGTTTGGTTTCGACGACTTTTTGGCACAAATTGCCCAAATCAAGAAGATGGGTAACTTTAAAGATATTGCTAGCATGATTCCGGGCATGGGCAAAGCTATCAAAGACATCGACATCGATGACGATATGTTTAAGCACACCGAGGCAATCATCTACTCAATGACAAAAGAGGAGCGTCGCAACCCATCTATCATCAACGCTAGCCGTCGTGACAGAATTGCAAAGGGTTCGGGTCGTTCGGTTGCCGATGTAAACAAGCTACTTAAGCAGTTTGATGGCATGCGCAAGATGATGAAAGTTGTAGCTGGCGGTGGTGCAAAGAACCTTATGCGTGGCATGGGTGGTATGCCGGGAATGAAGAGACGATAACCTTAAAATATTACATTATGAAAATTATTGATGGAAAAGAGGTATCCGCTAAAATAAAAGGCGAGATAATTAAAGAGGTGGCAGAGATGATCGCTAGTGGCGAGCGTGCACCACATCTAACGGCAGTTATCGTTGGTAATGACGGAGCTAGTCAAACCTATGTTGGCCACAAAGAAAAAGCGTGTGCCGAAGTTGGTTTCGACTCAAATATTCTTCGTCTCGATGAGTCAATCACACAAGAGGAGCTACTTAGACACATCGAAAGACTAAATGCCGATGATAGTGTCGATGGCTTTATTGTTCAGCTACCACTGCCTAAGCACATTTCGGAGCAAGCTGTAATTGAGGCTATCTCTCCCGAAAAGGACGTAGATGGTTTTCACCCAGAAAATACGGGACGTATGGTATCGGGTCTTGATGCCTATGTACCTGCTACACCAGATGGCATTATGGAGCTTATCAAGCACTACGACATTGAGACTTCGGGCAAGCATTGTGTTGTGCTAGGTCGCAGCAACATTGTTGGTCGTCCTATCGCTAATCTACTGAGCATGAAAGGCTATCCGGGCGATTGCACCGTTACTATGTGCCATAGCCGCACAGCTAATCTCAAAGAAATTACACAAAGTGCCGACATCATCGTAGCCGCTATTGGTATTGCCGAGTTCCTAACTGGCGATATGGTTAAAGAGGGTGCAACGGTAATTGACGTTGGTATTACTCGTGTTGCGAGCGACAAAACAAAGAGTGGCTGGAAACTACTTGGCGATGTGCACTTTGATAGTGTAGCACCTAAGTGTTCGTTCATCACGCCTGTTCCGGGTGGTGTGGGGCCAATGACCATTGTATCTTTAATGAAAAATACGATCAAAGC
>CAYJIL010000046.1:0-6122 GCA_964370235.1 uncultured Rikenellaceae bacterium
GTGCTCTTTTTTGCTGTGCTTGTAGCTTTCTTTGTAGTGGCCGCCTTCTTTGTAGCCGTAGCTTTTTTAGTAGTGGCTGCCTTGGTAGTTTTGGAAGCTGTTTTGGCAGTTGTCTTCTTAGCCGCTGCCCTACCCTTTTTAACTGGTGCTGGTTGGCTCTTGACAATCTCCATACAAGCTGCATAATCGAGTGTCTGAGGGTCGGTACCCTTTGGTAGCTTATAGTTACCGCCATCGAATGCTATGTATGGGCCAAAGCGACCATTCAATAGCTCTAGCTTTTCGTCCTCTTCGAAACGCTTGATGATACGCTCACGATCTTTCTTGCGCTTCTCTTCAATTAGCTCAATGGCACGAGGTAGCTCGATTGTGTATGGGTTGTCGGTTTTAGCTAGCGATACAAACACCGAATTGTGGCGAACGTATGGACCAAAACGGCCTACACCAATCACAACATCCTTCTCTTCGTATGGACCCAAATTACGAGGCAAAGCAAATAGCTTGGTAGCCTCTTCAAATGTAATTGTCTCTAGCAGTTGACCTGCCGTAAGCGAAGCATATTGAGGTTCTGCATCACTCTCTCCAAGCTGTGCTAGTGGGCCAAAACGCCCCATACGCACATATACATTTTTGCCCGTTTTTTCGTCTACACCCAAAAGGCGTTGACTATTTTGTGCAGCATAACCACCATCTTCGCTTTGAGCACTCTCGACTAGCTTGTGAAAAGGCTCGTAAAACTCGCCCATCATGCTCTGCCAAGATAATTTACCTTCGGCAATTATATCGAAACTCTCCTCTACGTTTGCCGTAAAGTTATAGTCCAAAATAGATGGGAAGTGTGCCGATAGATAGTCGGTCACAATCATTCCTATATCTGTTGGGAAGAGTTTGTTACGCTCTGCACCCGTATTCTCGCTTAGTATAGCCTCGCTAACTGTTGATCCTTGCAGTGTAATGGTGTTGTACTCACGCTTTACACCGTCACGATCCTCCTTTACCACATACTCACGGCGAATAATAGTAGAGATTGTTGGTGCATAAGTAGACGGGCGACCAATACCTAGCTCCTCTAGGTGCTTTACTAGCGATGCCTCTGAGTAGCGAGCTGGTTTTTGTGTCCACCTTTCGGTAGCTTCGATCTTTTGTGCCTCTAGGCTATCACCCATCTTAATAGGTGCAATCAAGCCATATTCGCTCTCGGATTCATTGTCCGAAGATTCGCTATATAGCTTTAAGAAGCCCTCTTTTATAATAACTTCGCCCTTGGCTACAAAACGATAGTCGCTAGCCACAGAACTTTTTATAGTAATAATTGTGCGCTCAAGTGCCGCATCTGCCATTTGTGAGGCAACTGTACGCTTCCATATTAGGTCGTATAGTCGCTTCTCTTGTGCCGAACCATCAATTACATCATTGGTAATGTATGATGGACGAATTGCCTCGTGAGCCTCTTGAGCCGATTTGTTATTACTCTTATATTTGCGTGCTTTATATGAGTCGGCACCAAACTTAGCCTCAACAACACCTTTGATTGCCCCCATAGCCTCTTGTGATAGGTTCACCGAGTCGGTACGCATATATGTGATAAGACCCGATTCATAGAGTCTTTGAGCTGTTGCCATAGTTTGACTAACAGAAAAACCTAGCTTGCGGCTAGCCTCCTGCTGCAAAGTAGACGTTGTGAAAGGAGCCGATGGAGTGCGCTTAGCTGGTTTTACCTCTACGCTCTCTACCTTGTAGTTAGCACCAACAAGCGACTCTATAAAACTCATAGCCTCTTGCTTGTTCTTTAGGCGTTGCGAAAGCTCTGCTTTGAGGTTATAGCTCTTACCCTTTTCGTCACTAAAGGTAAATGCTGCAACAACACGATAGAAGCCCTCGGCCTTGAAAGCAATAATCGAACGCTCACGCTCAACTACTAGCCTCACAGCCACGCTCTGCACTCTACCTGCCGAAAGCGATGGCTTGACCTTGCGCCACAAAACTGGCGAAAGTTCAAAACCCACAAGCCTATCGAGAATACGACGAGCTTGCTGTGCATTAACCAAATTCTCGTCAATAGTACGTGGAGATTCTACAGCCTTTAGAATAGCGTTCTTGGTAATCTCATGAAAAACGATACGACGCGTTGAGTTTGCATCGAGATTTAACACCTGAGAAAGATGCCACGCAATGGCCTCCCCCTCACGGTCTTCATCGGATGCTAACCAAACTACTTTTGCCTCTTTGGCCATTCTCTTTAGATCGGCAACAACTTTTAATTTATCGTCACTTATCTGATATGTTGGCTCAAAACTATTGTCAACCTCGACGCCAAGCCCCTTTGAGGGCAGGTCACGAATATGACCAAAACAAGAGGTCACACGAAACTCGCTTCCCAAAAATTTCTCTATCGTCTTGGCCTTAGCTGGAGACTCGACTATTACTAAATTATCTGCCATTGTACTATAAAATTTTAACACTGTTAGATAAAAACATTTGCCCTCCACCATAGGTAAAGGGCATTGTTTTGCTACTTTATAAGAGTATAAGTAAGCACTAACTCAATAGGGTTCTCGGCTGATGCACCGTTGAGGGCAACACCACTATCCGATATTTCATCACCATATATAGGTGCAATTTCTAATATATTCGATTGGGCTGTTCCATTAAATCGATCTTGAACATACGAAGTAATATTCATTCTATATTCACCATTCGATCTTGACAAGCTTCCGTCAAATGTATCATCCGATTCAGATAATCCATACCAATAATCGGGACTATCTTCGTTTGTTGAATAATCGTAATACAAACCAAGGAAACTTGGTGCGTAATTCATCGAACCAGCTTTAGGGTCGGCAAGAGGTATAACAATTGTTGCATTATTCACCGCTACCTTACTATAACCTTCGGCCTCTACGATGGCCTTAATTCGATCTATTTCGGAATCTATCAACTCTACCTTTGTTGTTAGATTAGCGAATGGTCGCACATAGGTAATTGGAGCATTCTCTACGTTTTCGCCAATATAGTCATTCTCGATACCTACAACTGGGTCGGCATATGAAGTATCGTTATCTAGTATGTTGATAACTTTATTAATGCCCCTAGACGATAAATTAAAGGTCATTGACGTAGTGTCAGCACCATCCTCGTCACTATTGTGATAATACACAAGAATGTAGCTCGACTCGTTACTTATCTGCGACAGCAAGCCTCCATTAACTACTTGTGTTCTTGGTTTAATATAAATACCAGGATAACGCTCAACAAATAGCGAATCATACAAATATACATGATTCAATGTATCTAGGTAGTGTGTTGCAAACTCGATGGGTAGCTCATACTTGCTAGTATTCATATCAACAGTGATAGATGCTACTGGCGATTGGTCAATGTACGATTCTGCATCAAAATTGCTATAATAACTCGAATCATAGTGCATTGGCAATGGTTTATTCATGCTATAAATATCTAGCACATTCGAAGCTGTTGTATCTCCTACCGTTGCATAGTGCGTAAGCATAAGAAAGACCGAGTCAATTACAGGATCCTTGCCCCATAGCGTATCTAACGATGTAAAAGCATTAGATGATGGTACAATTTGGTAAACTGTCGATCCGGTTGTTCTACCCCACACAGGGTCGATATATGAACCGAGTGGCGAAGTTGACGCCCACCAGTCCGACACAATAGAGTCGGTACGGTGTGTAAATGATTTAAGGGATAGTGTGTCTAGTTTAACAGTTGTTTCTGTTGAACCAGGCAACAAGCCTGTTCCCAATTCGTAGTTTACCTCTGTACAAGAAGAATAACCTAGTATAGCTGCAACTAAAAGGAGCAACTTAACCCGCAATAATTTCATCATAAAAATTTGAATAGTTTTCTACATCACTAATTTCATAGTCGCTCTCAATGATCTTCACACCCAAACTATTGGCATAATCGATTAGATTTTGATTTACATTATCTCCGACTACAACCACTCCATCTGCATATTGAATAGCAAATTTCATTAAGTTCTCATGTGTTGGATCTGCAAGAACGTCTGCCTCCTCGGCACTAATACCCTCCTTAACGATTTTTTGAATCGTTTTAGTACTAAGAGCCCCAGGAAAATCATCATTATATAGTGATACAACTATTTTTGATTTCGAAAAAAGTGGATCGTCCTTATAAAGACGCTTGATGTACGCAGGCATAAAAGCCGAGAACCATCCGTGACAATGAATGACATCTGGCAACCAAAGCAGTTTTGAAACGGTTTCAACTACTCCACGAGAAAAGAAGATAGCACGCTCATCATTATCTTCAAACATATTACCATCTTGGTCATACAAGACAGATTTACGTTGAAAATAATCTTCATTATCGATAAAATACACCTGTACTCTAGCAGCTGGAATAGATGCTACTTTGATAATTAGCTGATGATCACTATCGTCGATTACGATATTCATACCCGAAAGACGAATAACCTCGTGTAGCTGGTTTCTTCTTTCGTTAATACAACCAAATTTTGGCATGAAAGTTCTGATATCTTTCCCTTTCTCCTGTACTAATTGTGGCAACTTGCGGCACAAACTCGACATCTGAGTTTCAGGCAAATAAGGCATAAGCTCAGTGCTTACATACAATATTTTTGATTTTTCGGCCATTAAATTTTGTTCTAATTACACATAGTTTAACCACAAAGTTACCAATTATTAGTGAGAAAAAAAAATTATAGTCTATTTATGATTATCTTACGTATATAAAAAATTCGCCACAGCAGGTTTTTATTACACAAAACGAGCATCTCTTCTAGCATCAAATAAAAAAATAGAGGTCGCCGAAATTACGGCAACCTCTATTTAATTTATATCTTAGTAATGATTACTTAACCATTTCCATGATAGTAGCTCTACTTAGCTTGTTGTCATCGTAGAACATGTTACCAACACCACCGTGGTACTCGATTACTAGCTTAGCTGGATCAACACCAAACTCCTTAACTAGACAGTCACGTACAGCCTCTGCACGACCGATACTTAGTCTTTGGTTGATAGTTGGGTTACCAGTTTGCTTATCAGCATAACCAGCAATCTTGAACTTCTTGTCGCTTGGAGTCTGCTTGATTACCTCAGCAAGGAAACCTAGGTTAACACGAGCCATCTTAGAAAGATCTGTTCTGTTAATGATGAACTGAACTGCATGCTTAGGAATGATAATGTTATCCTTAACAACCTCTACAGTGTCAGCAACTTTAACAGGAACTACAGCGTTTAGCTTATCTTTAAGTGCAGCGTTCTCTGCGTTAGCAGCTGCTAGCATAGACTTGTACTTATTTTGCTTAACATATAGGTTACGAGCTTGCTCCCAACCACGTGGCTTGAAGTTATAAGCAATACCAATAGTTACAGCAGAAGCACCCTCAAGAACCTTGTTTGCCTCAGTCTTAACCTCTGTATCGAAACGGTCGTTAACAAGTGTAGCTCTATACTCTAGATTAAGGTCAAATGCAGGTGAAAGACGGAATGTATTAACCGCACCTACGTTAGCTGTAATCTCGATATTACGGTCTGTTGTAGTAGACTTGTACATACCTAGACCCCAATATGGAATGAATGAGTAAAAACGATCTTGCTTGTAACCCCAGATAGCGTTTGTAAGATCAAACATCATATCACCATGGAAGTGGATGTAGTTCCACTTTTGGTTATAATATCTATCATCATAAGGAGAAGTTGCAGTTTCGTTTAGTACGTTGTTGTTGATGTAACCACGGTAAGTACCTGCATTGAACTGAAGACGAGCACCAACCGAAGGAAGGAACCACTTACCCAAAGACACATCAAATACTTTGTCAACACGGCCAGAAAGATCACCATATCTGTCTGACTCGCCATGGAATATATTCGCACCTGCACCTACACCTAGGTACCAGTTGTGCCAAAATGACTTAGCAGGAACAAATACACCATCCACCTCTGAAATAGCTGTTGATGTAGAATCTACCTTGTTTGACTCAGTAGAAGACGATTGAGCGAAAGCAGATGTAGTAACAACCATCGCCATAATCGCAGCAAATAATCTCATTTTAGTCTTTTTCATAAAATTTTAATTGAGTTTTTATTAATTTCTAATTATTGTGTTTTATT
>CAYJIL010000046.1:6222-8403 GCA_964370235.1 uncultured Rikenellaceae bacterium
TCTCTTAACTCGTCAAGCATTTTTATAAGCCTATCGCCATTTAGCAACTCTGCTGGATTTGGAGGCAACATACCCGAAGGCATCACATCAAAAGAGTTATCGCCATACTTCTTAATTATCGATTTATAATCCGACACTTTACCACTAAGGTACTGCGACACACCCTCAACAATTGTTGCATAACCAACACGTTTTGTTAAAGAACCTTTTCGTAAGTCTAGGTCTAAAACAATAACTTTTGAACCTGCCAAAACAAAACTCTCTGCAAGATTCATTGTTACAAATGTCTTGCCAGAATCGGGGTTATATGAAGTTAACTGAACAACTGTTCCTTTAGATCTATCCCCAGATTTCATAAACTCGATATTATCACGCAAAATTTTGAATGATTCGTTAATAGAATCTCTTCCGTTTTGAGACACTACAATATCGTGGTCATATTTGCGTTTTAATAATGGTATCTCACCCAAGAATGGTACAGAGACAGCACCACGAACATCCTTTGCACTTGTAACGCTAGTGTCTAACACATTTCTCAAGTAGAAAAACATAGACGGAACCATAAGACCTAGGATAAGACTAATAATCATTCCACTAATCTTATTAGGTGCAATTGGAATTGGCGAGCCATACGCACTATCCACTATTCGACAGTTGCTATCAACCATTGATAGCTTAATCTCGTTATTCTCTTTTTGGTTTAACAAGAATAGGTAAAGCTCTTCAACAATTTTTTGCTGTCGTTGAATACTAATGATATACTTTTGCTGAGTAGGGACATAACCAATTTTAGAGCTCTGTTCTTGCTCCTTACGCTTAAAGTTATCTGATTTTAGACGCAAACCAGCAATTAGATTATCTACCGACTTTAGGATAGAGCTATGTAGTGGTACAATAGTGCTTTTTAGGTCGATAACAATTGGATTGCGCTCACTACTACTTGACAAAAACTTGTTATATCTTGTTACAAGCTCGTTATACTCCGAAATTTGTGATTGAATACCACCATCACTAAGCCCGATATTAGCAGGAATAAGCTCGGTCATATTCTTGTCATCGGTAAGATAATCTCTCATATACTCAGCCAAGCTAAGCTGGTTAGATATATCTAGACTCTCGCTATCTAAACGGTTAAAATTAGATAAATACATCGAACTAGCCGATGAAATATCGGTGAGTTGATTGCTTTTTTTGTACTCCTCAATTTCGGCATCAATCATTTGCAGATCGGCCTCAATAACAAATAGTCTATCATCAAGGAACTTACTTGTATTCTCAAGTATAATGTTCTTATCTGCTACAATATCATCCATAAACACCTGAATTAAGGTGTTCAAAAGATCGGTTGCTCGCTCTGGGTTATTATCCTCAACTGTAAGGTTTATAAGCTCAGACTGATCTTTATCTAGCGCTACCTTCAATTTTGAGGTATACAAGCCAATAGCCCCATCTAGGCTTATTTTGCTTACATATATTTGTTCACCAAAGTATTGCTCGTCGAGTAGCATAGTTGGAGAGATAGCAATCTCACCTATCGAAGGTATAGATATAGTGTCACCGACAACCACATTGTGAGCACCCTCTTCTTCGATACCATCAACTTCTACTTGGCTAAGCACCATATTTTTGGCATCTTGAGGCACAAGAACAAAACTAACCGACTGAAACGAAGGACTGTCTACAAAACTAACAGTAAGAGGTGTTTGTTTGTACAAGTCCTCTTGACGTAAACCAATATCTTTTTTGTAGCCAATCTGAAGGTCTAGGCGATCGATAACCTGTGCCATCAATCTCCTACTCTGAAGCAGACCTATTTCGTTATTAACAAAATTACTGCTTGAAGAGATAGCTCTCTCTAGGCTCATTGTTGTGCTTAACGCAGATTTATCTTGATTATCTGGTTTTAACAAAATAACAGCACTTCTAGAAAAAGTAGATGGCTGGCTTTCAAGGTATAACCAACCTACACACAAGGCAATAAACGTCGAAAATATAAACCACCATTTTCTAACGATTAATACCTCATATAGGTCTACAAATAGATTCGACGAAAGATCTGAACTTCGCCCCGAATCTATAAAATCAAAATTTGACATTTCATTTTTCATCCTAATCCTCTTATAAAGATAATGATAAAGATATTATCGATAACAATACAGAAGTAAGAGATGCGTAAGTTCC
>CAYJIL010000046.1:8503-19160 GCA_964370235.1 uncultured Rikenellaceae bacterium
GCTCTACGTATACTATATCATTTTGCTGAAGATAGTATAGTGGCGAATTAATTATGTTAGAACTACGTAGATCGATTTGATAAACTTTCTTAACGCCGTTCTCCTCCCTAATTATGCGCACATTATCACGTCTACCATAAATAGTTAAGTCACCGGCACTACCTAGTGCATCGAAGATAGTGAAACGGTCGCTATTAATATTGAACGTACCTGGCTTTACAACCTCGCCCAAAACAGATACTTTGTAATTCAAGAACTGAACAGTTACAACAGGGTCTTTTATTAGACCACCATTTACAAGTTCGTCTTTAATATAATCTGTAAGCTCAGAACGGGTCATGCCACCAACATGAATCTTACCAAGCTGAGGAAAATCGATTACTCCGTCTTTATCAACATAGTAACCTAGCATTCTATTAGCGCTAGCAGTACGATCACCTACTTGTTGAGTATAAACAGGCAAGTTAAACATAAGAGCTAGCTCGGGGTCTTTACTACTTACAACAATCGAAATAAGGTCATCGGGACGTATGCGAATTTCATAAGCATATGCCTCGGTTTGAGTAAAGCCATCATTTGCCCCCTGAAGGTAGGTAATCTCTTGCTGTGAGTGACAGCTAAAGAGAGATAGCACAGAAAATATTAACAGTATAGTATTTATAAAATTTCTCATATTCATCTTGAATTATATTAAACACTCTTTTATCTTATCGACAATACCTAGTGCTAGCAAATACAACATTTCAGTGCACAAAGGTAACCTATTTTAACTTTATACACAAATTCGTGATTAAATTACAAGTCACAAAAATTCACATTACGCTAAGTCACAATCAGTTAAAAACTTAGACAAAAAAACCATGAACGACATAACAAACAAAAAATAAGACAATTAATCAAACAATTTGCACAAATATTTCATAGTTATGATAATAAAGCATCGTCTACAACGTACTTAGTAGTTCGACTATTCTTTTTGCGGCATCACCATCCCAGAGCTCGGGTATTCCACCCTTCTTCCACTTACCATCAAAAATTCGTTGCATAGCTGGAGCAATTGCGGCAGGGTCGGTTCCAATTAGTTCATTGGTGCCAATCTCACAAGTTTCGGGACGCTCGGTATTGTTGCGAAGAGTCATACACGGAACTCCCATTACTGTTGTCTCTTCGGTTATTCCACCCGAATCGGTAACCACAAACTTACATTTCTCGACCAAGTAGTTAAACTCAAGATAACCCAATGGTTCGACAATGTGCAAATTATCGGCAACTATGCCAACATCCTTAAACAATTTTGCCGTGCGTGGGTGCATAGGAAATATAATTGGCAAGCCTTGTGAATTCACAATTATCTCGTTCATTAGAGATTTTAGATGATTGGCCTGATCGACATTAGCTGGGCGATGCAGCGTCAACATAATGTACTTACCATCTTGCAAACCAAGGTCACTATATATAGATGGCTGAATAAACCTTGCTCTATTCGCTAGCAGAGTGTCAATCATAACATTACCAACCAAGTAGATGCGATCTTGCGATATACCCTCTTTTTGAAGATTACCACTAGCCCAACGAGTTGTTGTAAAAAAGTAATCAGCCAACACATCGGTAACCATGCGATTGATCTCCTCGGGCATAGTCATATCATATGAGCGAATCCCTGCCTCAACGTGCGCCACTTTTGTATTTAACTTTTTGGCTACAATAGAACACGCCATTGTAGAGGTTACATCACCTACAACCAACACCAAGTCTGCTGGATTAGCGATGAGTTCTTTTTCGAAAGCAACCATAATGGCCGCTGTTTGCTCGGCTTGTGTGCCACCACCACAAGCTAAATTGGCATTAGGATGTGGAATATTTAGTTCGTTAAAGAAGGTCTCACTCATGGCCTTATCGTAGTGCTGACCCGTATGCA
Source organism: uncultured Rikenellaceae bacterium (assembly GCA_964370235.1). Taxonomy (GTDB): domain Bacteria; phylum Bacteroidota; class Bacteroidia; order Bacteroidales; family Rikenellaceae; genus CAYJIL01. The sequence goes on from CAYJIL010000046.1 coordinate 10,422, forward strand.
CCAAACGATAGCAGATTGGTGTCGCAGCCGACTGGTTAAACGACTCGATAGCGTGAATGATTGGTGCTATTTTCATAAAGTTAGGCCTAGCACCTGCTATTAATGTAATATTAGTTATCATAATATCATTATTTAATTTTGAACTGGTACTCTGGATTTGATTTCATCACCTCTTGGCTTTGAGGGTAATTCTCAATAAACCAAGTCAAGAACTTTGCATAATCAATTTTATCTGAGAGCATTTTGTCTTTTCGACTTTGAAATACCTCTCTGCGATTTGGCATATTTATTAACTCTTCGACAACTTGATACATGCGCTCAACTTCAGTGGTTTTAACGCCATAACCAAGATTGTAATGGTCTTCGAGCTCACGCAAGTACCCTATCCTACCAACAAAGTCGTTGAATCGCACAAACGGAATACCCAACACACCTGCTTCGGCTGCCATGGTTTGGCTGTCGCCAATATATAGGCTAGCAAATGCCATTACGTGATGCATGTCTAATAGGTCTATTTTTATGCGATATTGTTCGAACTGAGGCTCTAGAGCTCGCTCCGAAGTTATATATATATCGCCATGTGGCTTTAACATATCAATCAATCGTTGTGCAATCTCGGTATTAATACCTTGAATACCTGTGTCGTGGTGTGCCGATAGCTTTGCAAAACGAATAATAAAATATGGCTTATCTGCCGAGAAGTACCTGTCAACCACCTCTTTGTTTGGCACAAAGTGATTGGGGTGAAGATATGCCAACTCTTGGTATGATTGGTATTTAGTCGAGCGGGCTTCCCACTTTCCGTTATCACACACTGTTGGTGTTAGAATTGCCGAAGCTGTTGGGTAACTCAATTTTGCATACAGAGGTACTACCGCAGCATCATCTTCGTTGGTATTAATTACGGGTATTGACAACAGCTTGCCAATCCACGAATTTTCGACACTCGTACCTGCCAAAAGCACAGGTTTGTGTTTTAGACAAAAAGAGTATAGCCTAAATGCACGTTTTAGTGTTCCGAGCATGATACCAAATTTACTATCCTTGCGCCCCTCTTCGAGTATGTTATGGTACTTTATTCCTTGCCCTTTTAAAAGATCTTCGAGAATATCTTTCTTCTTAATCAAGATATCTACATGATAACCTTTTGACTGAAGATTACTTATAACATTCTTATATAGGTGATAGTGTGCTGGATGGCCAAGGTAAACAATTATTTTCATATTATTAGAATCTTATTAGCATTCATTGGCTAATTACCAAAGTACAATCGATACATAGACATTAGCCTATAACAAATTTTATTATTTGATGTTATTTGTTTTAATACTACGCAAATTTGCATATAAAATAATTAATCAACACTGTTGATCTACATTGCTAATTAATTATTTGCCATTTAATTTTGCCGGTAACTTAAAAAAACTATTACTACAAAACCTCATTACAAATTTACGTATTATTTTTAATATTAAATATCATTTTTTCATACTTATCAACCATGGTCTCTACTCTAAATTTATGCTCAAAAGTTAGTCTTGAATTTTTCGATAAACGCTTATAGGCATCATCATCTCTATGTGGTAATTTCTTTAGGCCTTCTTTTAGTTCAACCCAATCATTATACACAAAACCGTTATAACCATCACAATTCACATCAAGCACAGAAGGCAGTGAATTTGTTATCAACGGCTTAGCACTCCTACACCCTTCTAATAAAACTAGCCCTAAGCCTTCCCTTTCTGAGAAAAGAAGCACATAATCATATTTAGAAATATTAACCGACAGATCTAAGTGACCTTGTGTTTTAAATTGATTATCATTTAGAATTTCCTTTTGCAATTGCACCAAATCATCTCCTACCCCTGCAAAATAAAATTTTATATTTGATGGCAAACTATTTCTTAATCGTTTTACAAGCTCTACTTGTCTTTTGGTTTTACATATGCGACCTGCAAGTAGTATATTTATTGAATCCTTATCGATACTTTCCACGTTTTCTTTATATGGTATATCTTCAATTCCATTATGAATTATTCTAATTCGATCCTCTTTAACTGCAAAATAGTTTACTAGATTATCTTTTACTCCACTAGATACTGCAACTATGACTTTGGGAAGTAATGTAAACCAGCCTAAGTTATAAAATTCATTATGTGCGATATGAACTATATGAAGTTTAACGAATAACTTAATAATCATTAGTAGGGTAGTATAAAGTCTACTATGCGATACAAATACAACATTTCGCCTATATTTAAAAACTGTATAAATAGAAAATTTATCATATATTATATCGTCACACTTGTAATTAGAAGCTATATTTTTATTGTTACACAAAACTATATTTTTTTCACCTTTACCTAGTTTTCTAGCCAATAATAGAGCTACATTTTGAGCACCTCCAACATTTGAAAAATTAGGGTACAATGTTATTATTTTCATTTCATCATTCTTTTATATGTTTGTAAGGCATTTAAATACCAACCCTGAAATTCCATATAGGGGACATAATTTTTTCCATATATAAATATATTTGGATAAAAATATCCTTTATTTTTATTATACATTTTATCATATAAGTAGTTCACTAAACCATCTACAATTTTTTCATTTGGATAATATTTCGTAAAGAAAACTATGGCTTCACTAATATCTCGTCCATCTACCTTTAGCAACAACCATGTATTATATGGCACATAACGCTTATCATACCTAATTGGTATTGTATATCGACCTTCTTCCTTAAAAAGTGTTAAGTAATACTGTATTCCTAATTCTATCTCTTTAGAAATATCAAACGAGATAGAATCTTTTATAGATATTAATGCCTGAAGGACATAAGACATATGGAAATTATCAATACTTTTTTTACATGGATAACCGGCATAAAACCACGAACCATCATCATTTTGAACAGATAAGATATATTTAATACCTCGTTCTCCCAAATATTTATATTTACATATACTATAAAGCGTTCCGACTTTAATAAGAAACGAACTTATTATGGCACTAGCATTGTATACTTCTTTTTGTAACGTTGGACCATAATAAAAAAACACACCTTTATCTAAATAATTCTTATACCCTAACTCTTCGATTAAATAATTTGAAATCGAAATCAACAGTTCTTTTCTTTCATGCTCTGAAATAACTTTTGTTGTTGCCTCAAGTAAATATTCTCCGAACCACACCGTGTTCAATGGCGTAGGATCATCTTTGCTATTTTCGTACATTCTGACAGAAATAGAAATACCTTGACTTATCGAAAAGTATTTAGTTTTAGTAGAGCGTAACTTTAACATTCTTTCAAATAGCATTCTCTGCACTTGATAATTACTATCATAACAATAAGCTTTCAATAATGAGACACATGTTTGAGGCGTAACCACATAATCACTTTCATTATCAATTCTTAAGTTATATGGGAATATCTTAAAAAAAAGACGTAATAATGCATTTATATGACGATTATTTGTACGTAAAACAGATGGGACACTATTACACTCTACATATTTATAGTTATTATTCACTATCCAAGAATCTAAATTCTCAAACATCTTCTCAACTTTATTTTTCATGTGTTTCAATTTATGATATTTTCGCACTGTAAGTATCTATAAGAATTAATATAATTACGCAATGTATAAAATACAAACACCTAGAATGCCTACTGCTTCAACTTTGATAATTTACTCTATTAATACAATAATGCAAATAATATTAATCTTACACGTTATTAAATATTTTCACCATTTTACATGCTATAATTTGCGGGCAAAAATTATCACGAGCAAATTGGTAATTCTTTATTCTTACTGCGCTTAATTTTTCTCTATTTTCGACCATATCGACAAAAATATCAACAAAATGTTTACTGTCGAGGCTGTCTATACTAGCTCCAAAATTTGTTGCACTATACAAGTCTACCAAACCAGCAACTGGACGTGTCAAGATGAGTTGACCGGCAGCCATAGCCTCTAATACTGATATTGGTAAACCCTCGGCATAATACGATGGGAATATTAGTGCATCTGTATTATATAATAATTTTATTTTTTCATTACCCGAAACAAAACCATGAACAATAACGTTATCGATAGAGTTCTCTGTGATATAATTCATCATATTAGCAAACTCTGAACCATTGCCCGCGATATGCAAGCTTACGTGCGGATACAGTTTATTAATATCTTTAAAAAAATCTAACAATATATATACACCTTTCTCTCTTTCGATCCTAGACATAAACAATATATCATTTATCTTTGTAAAATCACGCTTAGGAGCAGTAGAAGCAAGTATATTGTGATCGACAGGATTATATTGTGTGTATATATTTTTCTTATACCCTGCTAACAATAATTTAGATTTAAATTCATTCGATAAAACAATAATGCAATCCGATTTAAAAAAACCTATATTCAACAAAAGTCTATGTTTTAAAACACTAGCATTAAACCCATGAATCATTAGCAAAACCTTTTTTCGAAATAATTTTGCAATCAAAACCATTACTCCATCACGCAATAAACAAAAAAGACTTAAGGATGTATTAATTATAAAATTATCCGCTTTGCTTTTAAATAGAATGAACCATATAAAATCAATTGGTAAAAGTAAATTTTGCACCATCGATACATGCTTGTCTTGTTTCAAGGATTTTCCTCTTCTATAAACAACAGCATCATTACCCAAATAAGGCAATATACTTTTTACGAAAGAACTTACTCCCCCTAAATCTAATTTAGGTGCAGTAATCAATATTTTTGAATTTAACATTGTCATTTACTTTATAAACTATATCTAAAACTCCACATAATACACAATATACAAACCCCAGCTATAGATAACGAGAGTAAGCGTTTGATTCTAGCATCTTTTTGCTTCTTAGTATCGATAATATAAATTGCCCATAAAGCAACTAAATACATAAAAGGTAGGTGAGGGATAGATAAACGAACCCCCAAGCCTTTTACAGAAACTGCCACACCAAATGCAGTAATCAAAAACAAAATCACAAGTGGCATAACACGTAAAAATTGATGTTTAACAACCCAATATGCACCTAAAAAGAATGGGAAGGCTAACAATATACGATATAGCAGACCCGAATTATATAAGGCAGTTGCCTTATTGTTTGACATTATAAAACTAGGAAAAGGACCAATCATAGCAGCTATAGGGTCAGCCATTCTTTCTAAAATCCCCCCACTACCACGCTGATATCTATCTTGCCTACTAGCTAACATTTCCATGTCTCCTCCGTATAGGTATAATTGAAAAAAATGATCAAAAATAGCACTAGATAATAAAACAGCAAGTAATACGACTCCAAGTATTATGTATGAAGTTTTATCTAATTTAGGAAGAAGAGCCCAACTAAGCACAAATAGCACAATCATGGCGACTGGTATTCTAAAAAAGAAAATCAACAAAGCTGTTAAGTATGCCAATATAATCCACAGTATATGCTTTGTATTTAAATACCGATACAACAAATATATAGGCATAACAACAACAAAGGTCATAATAGTTTCTTTGAGCGTTTGCGAACGAAAAACTATCACATACGAAGAAATAGAGTATAATAGTGCTGCGTAGAAAGCATATTTGCGAGGCATTATACTACGACCAATATAAAATAGGCATAATGCAGTAAATCCCCCTATAAAGCTATGCGCAATGGCTAAAGCCAACTGCGAAGGGTGGATTTTGAATATAGTTGTCATCCACATAAATGCACCCCAATCGTCGCTTGCCCACCTTTTAGATAGCCATTCTATAGCTTGAGCATAATCAAAATTTTTAACATGTAGTGAATGTGCTAAATACGATTCAGCGTCTAACACGTAAAAAACAAAATAATTACCTGTCAAATACCATGAAAGTTGTTGAAATAAATACACATACACCAACGAATACAACGAAACCACCCAGAACAAATTGCCTCCTGTGTAATACTTTGTATCCTTACTATGGAACAAATTTAACGTCAAACCAAAGGTTACAAAAACCACAAACGACGTTAAGTAGACATAAAGATCTTCGACATTTTCGACACCAACCGAAAATATCAAAAATAGGATTATTCCCAAAATCCAATATGCTTTATCTAACAATTTTAGCACCATAATAACACTCTTAAAAATATTTTTTTTAACAAAAAAGATATATCGTTTTACACAAAAATGACACAAACCACACGAATAACTCAACAATACAGTAACTGTGTACTATAATCTATCAATCAGCCTCTATTTTTTGCCTTCGCAACACCTTTTATTATCAAATTAAAAACAGATAGTAAATTATGATTTGCAAACGCCAAAGCAATTCGGTTATGAATTGGCATACCTTTGTGTCTTAACGCTTTTTTATTAATATGAGGATACATCGAAACATACTGTCTTTGATGATCACCTGCCATTTTTAACAGAAAGAACTTTGCATAAATCTGTCTATCCAAAAAACTGTCTTCGAGTTTTAGTTTTAAATTATTATTATCTATAAAAACAGCTATATCACTTACAGCAGCAACAATATCATCTAGCCTTTTTTGTGAGAAACCACTTCGAGTAATAGAGCCAGTATTCACTTGCATATAGTGATAGAATGCCCGAGGTAAATATGTTACTTTTTTAGCAAAATAAAACAACTTAACGCTTGCTAACAAATCTTCCCATGTATCAAGTCCCTGTATAAAATAATTCACATCATGATCATAAAGCTCTCTTCGTACCATCTTACTCCACATGGACTGTGTTAATTTACTAGAAAGCACCATTTTTAAGCACTCAATATTATCTTCACCCATTGGCATAGACACATATTTAGAGCTTATACCATAATCAATATAATAATCACACCCAACAATATCGGCATCACACTCCTTTGCCCGAGAATACAACTCTTCTAACATGGTAGGCTCACACCAATCATCGGAATCTACAAATATTGTGTAATCACCTATTGCCGCCTCAATACCTTTTTTGCGAGATCCTCCACTACCGAGGTTATTACTATTATTAATAATTTTAGCATTTTGAATATTAAATTCATCAATCAAATCATTGACAATTTCCATCGAACGATCTGGTGTTGCATCATTAATCAATATATACTCAACACCATCTGCTTTTGTTTGAGTAAAAAGTGAACGAAGGCACTTTTCTATATACCTTTCGACATTATATATCGGAATTATTACCGAAATATCAATCCCACTACTTGACATACTATTTAATATTTAAATTTCATAACGCACGCCTCAACATCCAAAGCATATATTATCATTAAAACATAATATTACAAAGTTATCGCCTTAGCTAATACACTCTCAAATAGCGTACATTGTTGCCAAATGAAGCTATACACTTTTACTAAAATAAATATCACCTATATTTATTATCGGAACATAATCTTGTATATTTTTTGGCACTCGATACTTCGAGAGTAGCATGTAATTCACACGTGTTTTTTCAATTAAAAATAAATACTCAATATATTTTCCGACAGCATATATTGATAGGTTTAACAATATACCTACACTAGTTGCACATTAATTGACGCCACGATTCAAGAACACTAGCTACTCGATTATCATTCATTAAATAATCGTAATTATGCACTATTTCTTCGTTGGCCAGAGGTGATATGAAACTATTAGTTGAGTTTTTCTCCAATTCCGAAAAACTAAACACTTTTATATTATTAAGGTGCAGATGTTCATATATTATTTTACCCACATAAACCTTAAGACCGTTACCATAAGCGATAGTTGCAGCTCCTAGACCTCCCTGATCATTTATTGCCGAAATAAAAATATCGGACGCTCTAAAATAATCAGCATACTCATTCCGCGGTATTAAATCGGTGAAATAATGAAATCTATTTCCAAATAATTCGATCCCCACTTTTATCACTTGATCAATATAATCACTTGGTCCATAACAAAGAGGACATGAAACTTGTTCAATAACATCATCAAACCTATCTTTTAACACTCTAAATGACTCGAGATGATGATTATATATGTGACCGCTATGAGAGACAATTATTTTTACTTTTTGTTTTGGCTGCCTATCTATACACAGTTTTAACAAAGAAGACATACTCGAAGCAGTTGAGAAGTAACCTAAGGTATTTATATTTTTAAGATAGAAATACAACGCTTGTAGTTTTGCTTTATCTCCATCTACCAAAACAATATTCATTCTAATATGTCTATAAAAATAACTAGAGATACACTGCAATACTTTTGATCTAAGCTTATATTTAATTTTAGATGGGACACCCCAGTGTATAAATACAATCTTTGATAAAATGTATTTATTAAAAATCAGTTTATTTATAGCATAAATACTATTACACATCGAAAAATGCCCGTGCATTATAATCTTTTGATTAACTTTTGTAGCATTTACAATACAGTCAACCAACTCTCTTTGTGAATATACATAAACAAAGTTAGCCGATTTTTTTAAAGAAAACACAGCATCATACTTAGCTTTTTCACTCTCTAAGTCACCAAAAATTGTCATCTCTCCTTCGAAGCACACATAGAACATTTGATCTATATCCTCAAAACGCTCCATGAAACTATTTATAATATGCGGTGCAAGTTGAGAAAATTTACCTTGAAAAAAATGATGTACCATGACTAACTTTACTTTAATAAAATTACTATTTACTTCTCTTACCCTTAATTACGATGTTATTCATCGTACGCCAAAA
>CAYJIL010000047.1:0-17578 GCA_964370235.1 uncultured Rikenellaceae bacterium
TTATTGGTGCTGCTATGCCCATGTGGCTATATGCCAGTGGGGTAGCCTCACGACCACGAGGGGTGCGCTTAATAAAACCTTCTTTAATGAGGAATGGCTCATACACCTCCTCAATTGTGCCACTATCTTCGCTCACAGCAGTAGCTATGGTACCTAGCCCAACGGGGCCACCGCCAAACTTTCCGATAATGGTTTCGAGTATCTTGTTATCCATGTGGTCAAGGCCACGTGAATCGATATTTAGAGCATCGAGTGCTATTTTTGTAATGTCAATATCTATATAGCCGTCAGACTTAATCATTGCAAAATCTCTTACCCTACGAAGTAGAGCATTGGCAATACGAGGTGTACCACGGCTGCGAAGCGAAATTTCTAGTGCTGCATCTTTAGATATTTTTGAACCCAAAATACCTGCCGATCGCTCGATAATGCCACGAAGTGTGTCGGTATTATAGTATTCGAGATGACACTGAATACCAAAACGTGCCCTAAGAGGCGAAGTTAAAAGCCCGCTACGAGTAGTTGCGCCAATGAGAGTAAAGCGAGCAAGCGAAATTTGGATGCTACGTGCCGATGGACCTTTGTCGAGAACAATATCAATCTTGTAATCCTCCATTGCCGAGTATAAGTACTCCTCAACAATTGGGCTTAGGCGGTGAATCTCGTCAATAAATAGTACATCACCCTCTTCTAGGTTGGTAAGCAAGCCTGCTAAGTCGCCGGGCTTGTCGAGCACTGGGCCCGATGTAACCTTTAGCGAGCTATCCATCTCGGCTGCAATAATTGCCGCAAGCGTAGTTTTACCAAGCCCCGGAGGGCCATGAAGCAGCACGTGGTCGAGTGACTCGCCCCTCATGCGTGCAGCACGAATATAAATATCTAGATTCTCTACGATTTTGCTTTGCCCCGTAAATGCCGAGAGCGTGAGTGGTCGTATCGAATTTTCAAACTCCTTGTCTTTCTCTATATCTCTAATGTTGGCCATACCTTATGTAATACTCAATTGAGACAAAGGTATAAATTTTTTTCGGTTTTTGCTCATTGCCATGCGTAGTAGGGGCTATGTTGCAATCAAAGTTAGTATTTATTATATAATAATTGATAAATTTATGTACTATGTTTTGCATAGTACATAAATTTATATATCTTTGTATCATATTAATGGTAGTATAAAACAATTATATATTATGAAAAAGACAGTTTCTGTAAACATGGGTGGCGTTGCTGTTGTGATAGATGATGATGCTTACATATTGCTAAGTAATTATTTGTCGGACATAAAAGAGCGATGTGATGATAACTCGCCCGAAATTATTAACGATATCGAGTTTCGTTTGTCCGAGATATTTATGGATATGGGGGTAGACCGTTATAGGGTAGTCACCATCGAAATGGCAAAAATGGCAATATCTCAAATTGGAAGTGCCGATGTTTTTGGCTCGCCACGCAAAGTGGTTACGGAGCCCATTACAAAACTACGCCGTATGAGCTCCGACAAAGTAATTGCAGGGGTTTGTAGCGGATTGGCTCGATATATGGACATCGACCCAATCGTAATTAGGCTTTCGCTACTGCTTTCAATGTTTTTTGCTGGATTTGGTTTAATGGCATACATTATCTTGTGGATAGTTTTACCTTTAGATAGTAATGATAAATAAAATAGTTGAATTATGGCTGGATTAGGAGTTCTTAGAAGAGACACCACACACTCTATTGCAGGAGGTGTGTGTAGTGGTTTGGCTGCATATTTTGATTTGAGCAAAGATCGCATTCGCATAGCGGCAATTTTGCTATTCATATTTGGCGGCTCGGGTATTTTGTTGTATGCTATCTTGTGGGTGGCTGTGCCAGCGGCAACAACACAACAAGAGATAGAGTATATGAAAAGACACAATGGTTAAAATAGAGGGTTATGGATTTTAATGTAGATAATATAAAAGCGCAAATGCGTAAAGGAACTCTAGAGTATTGTATCTTATCGATACTCTCTAGGGGTGATGCCTACGCATCGCAAATCATAGCAGAGCTAAAAGCCTCTAAAATGATTGTCGTTGAGGGGACGCTATATCCCCTGCTAACACGTCAAAAGAATAATGGTTTGCTCTCATATCGTTGGGAGGAGTCGACCCAAGGTCCACCTCGCAAATACTATACACTTACGGCAAAAGGTGCCGAGTTTTTGGCTCACCTAGACGAGGCGTGGAGCGAGCTTATAGAGCAGATATTTGTAATTAGGAATGGTGAAAAACACGAAGAATAGTTATGAAAGAAATTAGAGGGGTAAATATAGCAGGCATGGCATTCACAATTGAGGTTGATGCTGCCGAAATTCTAGATAATTATATATCGGGAATTTCACAAAAATATAAAGGTAGTGATCTAGAGGGCGAGTTGGTTGCCGATATTGAATCTCGTATCGCAGAACTGCTTTTGACACAGATACACGAGCCTAGTGTTGTGGTAACAATAGCACAAGTTAATGATGTTATAGAGCAGCTTGGTAGTGTCGAGAGCTTCGAGGATGACACTCTTGAGTCATCGGAGCCACAAACAAAAGAGTATACACATAGTGGAGCACTGGGCGAGCGTAGGTTATATCGCAACATGGATGGTGCAAAGCTAGGAGGTGTAATTAATGGTATTGCAGCATACTTTAAAGGCGATGTAACTATATATCGATTGATTTATGCAATTTTGGCAGGTGTTTTGTTGTTTAACAACGATAGCTTGGGCGAGGCATGGTTAATATGTACATCTCTATATTTTGCAATGTGGATATTTACTCCCGTTGCAAAAACAGCAAGCCAAAAATTACAGATGCAAGGACGTAAGGTTACCCCTAGCTCTATTGAAGACACACTCAGACGAGAGCTAGACAATGCACTACCGCCCCACAAAAGCAAGCGTACAGCATCACTATTTGCAGGTTTATTATATGGCTTAGGTCGAATACTTCGCTTTTTTGTGATTCTAATAATTTCGATAGTCTCAATTATAATCCTAATCTCGATAATAGCCGCAATTTCGGGTATGAGCATATTCTTTGCCCCTATGCTAGCAATTGCTGCAACCGTAACGGCACTGCCTGTTGTAGCTATGATAGCTATTGCTATTATAATGTTATTACCTCCTGTTTTGTTGCTGCTTTTTCTTGCAAAATTGGTGTTTAAATTTAAGGTTAGCAGATATGTAGGCATTACTTTCTTTGCTCTGTTTTGCATCTCAATTGCCTATATAGTGTATTCGCTTACAAGTAACGTGCTACCTTACCACCAAGATAGGGCAACTAATACCGTTGTGCAAACCATTGCTAGCGACACACTATATGTTGAGCCACTACCAAGTGCTACACTAGAGGGCAAAAGTCGATCTATGATGGGCGATAATAATATAGCATTCAAAATCACAAACATCGATTTTAACCAAAGCGTAGACTCACTATTTAAAATAAAAATAGAGCGCACATCGTCGGGCGAGAGCTATGCCGATGCCGAGTATCGTGCCTCGGAACTAGAGTTCGATTACAAGATTGTGGGCAATAAACTAATGCTCGACCCCGATATTGACAGAACAAAGATTGAGGGACTTGCCAACGTAGATTGTAGGCTAACTATATATGTTCCAAAGGGTGCAAACGTAGTTGTATCAGACCGCTTTAAACGATATAACTACCAAAAGAAGTATAATAATTATATCTCAGACGAAATAGTATCTAGTATCGAAAATGTTGATAATGCAATAGATAAAGATATTGCACGACAGGTAGTTAACGAAGTGCAAACAGCCTTTATGAAAGGCAATCACAGTATTGTTATCGATGACGATGGTATTAAAATGAGTATTGTTGATGGTGGTGAGGTGCAAGGCATAACCATAGACGACGATGGCATAATAATTCGCCGAAGAAATGATACTCTAGTTGTAAAGTAGATCTTTATTGGCTAATAAATAGAATGAGGGTGTTTCGAACTAAATCGAAACACCCTCATTTTGTATGAATTTGTGTAAAATGCTATGAGTATCGCAACTACTCTTGGCTCTCGTTTGACATAGAGTAGGGCGCAGCCTCCTCGCTTGTTCGGTAGTCGTAGTTTGGCTTGTCGCTCATAGTGAATGATAGCTCGGCTCCATTCTCTACTTGCTCAAAGGTGATATAGTTCTTTTGCCAAGTTTTGCCATCGAGCTTCATTTTCTCAACATATCTGTTGTCGCCTAGGCTATTTCCTTTTGCGTTAATTACTATGTCGCTACCATTTGGGCGGTGCAGGGTCACTTTGTCAAACAGTGGTGCACCTAGCGCATATTCGCCCGCTACTGGGCAAACAGGGTAGAAACCCATTGCCGAGAATACATACCAAGCCGATGTTTGACCATTATCCTCGTCACCGCAATAGCCATCGGGCATAGGCGTATATAGACGATTCATAATCTCTCGCACCCAATACTGTGTTTTCCAAGGCTGCCCCACATAGTCATAAAGATATGGCATGTGTTGTGCAGGCTGATTACCGTGTGCATAGTTACCCATATTTGCAATCTGCATTTCGGTAATTTCGTGTATGCGCTTGCCATAGTAGCTATCGTCATAAATTGGCGGAACAACAAATACCGAATCTAGCATAGCTGTAAACTCCTCTTTGCCACCCATCAAATCTTGTAGACCCTTAATATCGTGGAACACAGACCACGTGTAGTGCCAAGCATTACCCTCGGTAAATACGCCTCCCCATTTGTATGGGCTAAATGGAGTCTCGAATCTGCCAAGCGAATCTTTACCACGCATTAGCTTATGCTCGTTGTCGAATAGGTTTTTGTAGTTTTGGGCACGCTCTTTGTATTTTTGTATTCTATCTTCTGCGAGCCCCATCTTTTGCCCCATCTTCCATATACACCAGTCGTTATATGCATACTCTAGTGTGCGAGCAGCACTCTCTCGTATTCCTACATCAAACGGAACATAACCCAGTGTATTGTAGTATTGGTGTCCATATCTACCAGTGGTATTAACTGTTGGGTGTACGTTGTGTGCACCATGTTCCATACCTTCGAAATATTCAAGAGCATTATCGGTGTGTATCCCACGCATATATACATCGGCAATAACCGATGCCGAATTGTTACCCACCATGCACCAGCGGTGGCCGGGTGTTGCCCACTCGGGGAAGAAACCACTCTCTCTGTATGTGTTCAGTAGACCTATCTGGAATTTCTCTGCCATATCGGGATATGCAAGGTTTATAAGTGGCATCAGGGCACGGAAAGTATCCCAAAAACCTGTATCACCAAACAGATAACCTTTTTCTACCTTGCTATTATATGGGCTGTAATGCACAATTTCGCCATCTGCCGTTATTTCGTACAACGCTCTAGGGAATAGTAGCGAGCGATATAGACAAGAGTAGAATGTGGTTAGCTGCTTTTCGCTACCACCTTCGGCCTCGATGCGGCTAAGGACATCGTTCCACTCGTCTTTGCCTTGTGCTACCAGATTCTCAAATGTAATATTTTCTGACTCTTTAAGGTTTTGGTGTGCCTGTGCAATATCTATGAAAGACGATGCAATGCGAATGTTTTTAACATCTGCACGATTGGTTGCAAAGCGCACCGATGCAATAACATGATTACCCTTGTGCTCTTGCACTCCATCTAGCTTTTCTCCATCGCAATATATCGCAGCTTCGATGAATGGCTCGGCAAACTTAACCACAAACCAGTTGTGAAAATTATCGCCCACACCACCACTATTGCGAGTAGAGTAGCCCTCTATGGTTTGGTTGTCTACAATTTTTATATAAGAGCCTTGATCGTATGCGTCAATCACAAACCCCGAGCTATCTGCTTTTGGATACTTAACCTTAAAATATGCCGATCTCGACGTTGTCGTCATCTCGGTTGTTACATCATGGTCGGCCAAATATACCGAATAGTAATAGGCTTTTGATACTTCGACCTTGTGTGAGAACCAGCTTTTGCGCACCTCCTGATCTACATTGCGCCAGTTTGAAACGGGCATAACAGCAAACTGTCCATAGTCGTTCATCCATGGGCTAGGCTGGTGTGTTTGCTTAAAACCACGAAGAATGGGTGTGTCATAGGTGTAGGTCCACCCGTGCCCCATTAGGCCCGTTTGTGGAGTCCAAAAGTGCATACCCCACGGGCGTGCAACAGCAGGGTAAGTATTGCCGTTTGATAGTGCATTAACCGATTGGCTGCCAATAAGTGGCATTACATAATCGGCATAATTTACCTCTTCTTTAACCTTGTTACAGCCAAATAGAAGTAGTGTTAGGGAGATTAGAATTAATTTTTTCATCTATTTAGGTTTATAATTATTTTAGAAATGCCCGATAAAATTAACCTAATTCTACCGGGCATTGCCACTTTAAAATTCTCTGTAAGAGAGAGTGTATATATTACATAACTGGCGTAGCTGTCATGTTAAACTCAAGTGTAGAACCCGACATGATTTGCTCGTGTGTAATGTATGGCTTGTCATAAACTTCGCCGTTAATCTTTACAGACTCAACATAAATGTTCTCATTTGAAATGTTGTTTGCAACCACTGTGAAAGTTTTGCCATTGTCTAGTTTAAGTGCAATCTTGTCGAATAGTGGAGTACCTAGCTGATATTCGCCACCAATTGGGTCTACTGGGTAGAAGCCCATTGCCGAGAAGATATACCATGCCGACATTTGACCACAATCCTCGTTACCACACAAACCATTTGGCTTGTTAGTGTATAGCTCGGTCATTACTTGGTGAGCATATTTTTGTGCCTTATATCTTTGACCAATGTAGTTGTATAGATAGATTACGTGGTGGCTAGGCTCGTTACCGTGTGCATACTGACCAATCATACCAGTAGAGAAGATAGGTAGCTTGCTAGTATCCTCGTCGTAGTATGTAAACATGCTATCTAGCTTTTGAGCAAAACGCTCTTTGCCACCAGTTAGCTCGATTAGACCTTCAACATCTTGTGGTGCATACCAGAAATACTGCCATCCGTTACTCTCTGTAATGTGAGTTGTGTACTCTTGTGCATCGAAGTTAGCAATGAACTTGCCCTTGTCGTCACGTGGCTCAATCCAGCCGCTCTCTTTGTTAAATAGATTCTTGTAGTGAAGACCTCTTGCGTAGTACTCCTTTGCAATATCTGCTTTGCCCATTTTCTCTGCCATGCGAGCAATACAGTAGTCGTTGTATGCATACTCTAGAGTCTTAGAAAGAGATTCGTGCTCTAGGTTATAAGGAATATATCCATATTTTTTGTTCATACCAACACCACGGTAATCGTCCATGTTAGCAGTAGTAATACAAGCCTCAAGTGCACGCTCTGCATCAAAGTTTGTAAAGCCCTTTAGGTAGGCATCAACAATTACTGGGATAGAGTGGTGACCAATCATCATGTCTGTCTCACAACCTTGGAAGTTCCATACCGGAAGTCTACCGTTTTGGTCGTAGAATGCTAGTAGAGACTCAACCATGTCTTCGCTCTCTTTTGTTGCACTATAAGTGTATAGTGGGTGAGCAGCACGGTAGGTATCCCATAGCGAGAATGTGCTATAATTTACAAAGTCGCTAGACTGGTGAATTTTGCCATCTGGGCCTCTGTACGAACCATCAACATCGTTATAGATAGTTGGTGCAAGCATTGTGTGGTATAGCGATGTGTAGAATACCATCTTGTGATCGTGGTTTGTACCCTCTACCTCGAAACGAGATAGCTTGTCATTCCACATCTTCTCTGCTGCACTGCGGTAGTGGTTAAAGTCGTTAGATGTAATCTCTGCCTCTAGGTTTTTAGCTGCACCCTCGATGCCTGTTGCCGAGATTGCAGTGTAAAGCATAATCTCTTCGCCCTCTTTTGTGTCGAAGTTAAACTGTGCAATTGCTGCCGAACCTAGCTTTTTGCCCTCAAGGAATACCTCTGTACTGTCGATAGTGTAGCTCTTAAATGGCTTAGAGAATTTTGTCTTAAAGAATAATCTCTGCTTAGGAGCCCAACCAATCGAGTGGCGGTAACCCTCGATAGTAACCGAGTCAACAACCGTAATCTTTGTGTCTTCGGTAAAGTCCCAGTTCATTGCCTTCTTAAGGTTAAGGATAATAGATGCCTCAGCCTTTGGGAATGTATATTTTTGGATACCACAACGCTCGGTAGCTGTTAGCTCTACGTTAATGCCATAATCATCAAGCATAACTTGGTAGTAACCAGCGTGTGCGTGCTCTCTGTCGTGTGAAAACTTAGAGTGAATACCTAGTGGTGCCTCTGCCTCGTTGTAAGGTAGAGTAACTGGCATAAACGAAATATCGTATAAATCGCCTGCTCCCGTGCCCGAAAGGTGGGTGTGACTAAAGCCTGCAATTGTGCTATCTTGGTAGTAGTAGCCACCAATTCTATCCCATCCCGGGATACCATTGTCTGGCGAAAGTTGTACCATACCAAATGGTACCTGCGCACCTGGGTATGTGTTACCAACGAAGTCTGTTCCGATAAACGGATTTACCATCTCTGCTAGGTTACTCTTTACTGGAGCAGTCTCGCTAGCACAGCTAGCTAGTACCAGTGCCGAGATAGCAATCGATAGAGCTTTGAATCTTTTGTACATAATTATAATTGTTTAGTGTTTTGCATTTTAACCATAAATGGATAATAAGTGTGCAAATATACGGTTTTTTTGAGTCTATTGCAACAATTAAACCGCATATACAACTAATTGTATAAGGATATGTTAATTCCAATAATAAGTATGTGCAAAATTAAGAGCGGTTTTGTGTGCCATATATGCCCCAGCTCTCACCCCTATAAAGCACAATTATACTCCGTAAGCCAGCTCTAACACAGCTAAACTCAATTTTTTGTGATGGTTGAATAGTTTTGTAGATAATTTTTTGGGGTTCAGGATTTTATTGCAATTAGGTGAAAATATGTGGCGTACATAGAGTTTGGAATAGTTCGACATAGTAATAATAGAAATAAAAATTTTGAAAATATATAGCTATTCGCTTGTAAACAACTACATAATTACTACATTTGCATTGTTAACAGTCTTGTTAATTAATATTGTTAAATAGTATTGTTAAAACATAAATTTATGAATGATAGTCAATTAACCGATAAAGAGCTTGCGATACTCGATGCAGCCGAAGCCGAATTTATACTCAAAGGCTTTGTTGGAGCACGCACCACACAAATTGCCGCTCGTGCAGGTGTAACACACGCCATGTTGCACTATTATTTTCGATCAAAAAATAGATTGTTTGAGCTTGTGTTGGAGCGCAAATCAAAAAACATAGCAGCTATGCTGTTTGTTAACTACGATAGCGAGGCTTGTCTCGAAGATAGAATTAAACTAATTGCCCAAAAGCACTTTGACTTTGTACTCGAAAATAGACCACTTGCAACATTTATCTTGCGAGAGATTATGACCAACGATGCGATGAAAGAAAATTTTATACAAAATATCAAAGATCGCATATCGAGCTATCTAGTAAAAATTCAAAACGAGCTCAACGAACAAACAGCACAATTGGGCATTGAGCCCATCGATGCTTTCGATCTGCTATACACCATTGTAACGGTGAATATCTCGTCGATTCTACTAGGGGCTATCTTGCCTATTGAGCAAAGCGAAGAGTTTTGGCAAGAGCGCAAAAAGGTTAATGTAGGAATGATTCTTTCAAGACTTAAAAAATAGAAACTATGATACGTAAATTATTATTACTGTCTCTTTTTACCGCTAGCACATTTGGGCTGTGGGGGCAGGTGACCATAGAGCGTTGCTATGAGTTATCGCAGCTTAACTATCCGCTCATAAAGCAGTATGGTTTAATAGAGCAGAGCCGCGATTACAACATATCGACAATATCGAAAGGCTACCTTCCACAAGTAGAACTATCGGCAGGTGGTAAGTACCTTTCACAAACAGTCGAAATTCCTATCGAATTGCCGGGCTACGACCCTTTGAGCAAGCTACAATATTCGGCCGAGATAACAGCCAGCCAGTCGTTATGGGATGGTGGCACTATTGCAGCCCAAAAGGCTCAGGAACAGAGCAGGCACAATGTCGAGCGAGCTAGTATCGATGTAACCATGTACCATGTACGAGAGCGCATAAACGATTTGTACTTTGGTATTTTGCTGTCAAAAGAGCTACTAAATCAGCTAGAGCTATTTACTATTGACTTGGAGTCGGCTCACCAAAAGCTAGCAGCGCAGGTAGAGTCGGGGACAGCAACACCGTCAGACCTTAACCTCATAAAAATAGAGCAAGTCGAGCTAGCATCACGCTCCCTAGAGCTGCAACATAGCCAGCGAGCATACCTTGCCATGCTTTCGCAACTAACGGCAACAGATATAACAAACGCTAGCGAGCTTGTAGTGCCACACTATCAGGCAGTAGCTACACAAGAGAACTTTCGCCCCGAGCTATCGTTATACCAAGCCATGGTAGAACAAGCACAGCAGAGTGCCGAGCTAGTTGATGCTAGCATAAGACCCAAATTATCGCTATACGCATCGGGTGGTGTAGGTCGCCCCGGTCTCAACATGCTAGATAATACGCTATCGCCATACTTTATTGTGGGGGCATCGTTCAAATGGAATTTTGGTGCACTTTATGGCTACAAGAACAAACGCCGAGTCATTGATAATAGCATACAAGGCATAGAGTTAGAGCAAGAGACCTTTTTGTTTAACACTAGGCTAAGTGGCATCAAAGAGGATGGTCGTGTAGCATATCTCGAAGATGTAATAAGGATGGATGATGAGAACATTAGGCTCAGATCCGATATTAAACACAGCTGGGAATTTAAGTTAAGCCAAGGCATAATTTCGACACTCGATTACACCCAAGTTGTGAATGATTACCAACGTGCAGTACTCGATAAACTAGTGCACCAAATCGAGCTGCTAGAGACAATATATGATATTAAATATTTAAATAATAGATAGATGAGAAGAGTAAATATAATTTGGGGAATTTGGGGTATGCTAATGCTAGCATCTTGCCAAGAGAGCGATAATGGTTTTGATGCTTCGGGCACGTTTGAGGCTACCGAAGTGATAATTTCGGCACAAGGTAATGGCGAAATCATAGAGTTTAGCCCCATCGAGGGCGATATGCTTAGTGCTGGTCAGGTGGTTGCACTTGTCGATACTGTTCAGCTAGCCCTAAAGCGTGAGCAGTTGCAATTTGCTCGCAAGGCAATAGTTAGCCGCTTTAGTAGCGACGAGGTGCAGCTAGAGTCGTTGCGCTCGACACTCTCATCGCAAGAGAAGGAGCACAAGCGTTTTGGGGTGTTATACTCAAACGGGGCGGCTACCAAAAAACAAGTAGACGACCTAGCGGCAGCAGTGCAAATCACTCGTGGCAAAATTGCAGCTCAAAGCGAAGTAGTGTCGAACACCAACCGCAGCCTAATGAGCGAGGCATCATCGCTAGAGATGCAAATTCGCCAAATCGATGAACAAATAAAGCGTTGCTACACATTATCGCCCATAGCAGGTACTATGCTCACAAAATATGCCGAGCAAGGCGAGTTTGCACAGCTAGGTAAGCCAATGTTTAAGGTAGCAGATATCGAGAATATATACCTTAGAGCTTATGTTACAGAGCCTCAACTAGCACAAGTAAGGCTAGGGCAAAGTGTTAGTGTATATACCGACATGGGCGAGAGTTATGCCCGTGAGTATGTTGGTAGTGTGACATGGATTAGCAGTGAGGCAGAATTTACCCCCAAAACAATACAAACCAAAGAACAAAGACGTGATTTGGTATATGCAATTAAAGTGGCAATCAAAAACGATGGCTACATAAAGATTGGTATGTATGGCGACCTTAAATTCTAGCAATCCAATGGTTGAGGTGTGCGCTATATCTAAGCAGTATGGTACACTTGTAGCACTAGATAGTGTGTCGCTGTCGATAGAGCGTGGCGAGATATTTGGGCTAATTGGTGCCGATGGTGCAGGTAAAACTTCGCTAATAAGAATTATGGCAACCCTGCTCGAGCCTAGTAGTGGCAGTGCATCTGTGGCTAGCTATGATTGTAGGCAGCAGCTACAACACATTCGCCCCATTATTGGCTATATGCCGGGTAAGTTTTCGCTATACGAAGATCTTTCGATAGAGGAAAACCTCAAGCTATTTGCATCGATATATGGTACTAGCATAAGCGAGAGTTACGACAATATTAAGGATATTTATACCCAAATCGAGCCATTCAAAAAACGCCGTGCAGGTAAGCTATCGGGTGGTATGAAGCAAAAACTAGCTCTTTGTTGTGCGCTCATTCACAAGCCACAAGTGTTATTCTTGGACGAGCCAACAACAGGTGTAGACCCAGTCTCGAGAGCCGATTTCTGGAACATACTCTCTCGCCTACAAGCCACAGGGCTCACCACCATTGTCTCTACGCCATACATGAACGAAGCATCGCTATGCGACCGCATTGCATTTATGGACAAAGGGCACGTGCTCGATATAGCATCGCCCTGCGACATGGCAGCAAAGTATGAAGGTAAGCTATACTCGGTTACCTCAAGCAATATCTATGAACTGCTAAAGGCTCTCAAAGATACTAGTTTGGCATCTTCGGTACACACCTTTGGTGATTCACTTCATCTAACATTGGCAGATGAAACATTGGTTGGCAGCATAAAAAACTATTTGCATGAGCGAGGTTTTGGCGATGCTACTATATGCCAGTTAGAGCCATCTATCGAAGACTATTTTATGCAAATTACAGCACAAAGACGAGATTATGAGAGATAGAGTAATTGTAGCACAAAACTTAACCAAGCAATTTGGCGACTTTGTGGCAGTTAATGCCATTAGTTTTGATGTTAAGCAAGGCGAAATATTTGGCTTTTTGGGTGCAAATGGTGCTGGAAAGACCACCGCTATGCGCATGTTAACTGGGCTTAGCCGCCCAACTAGTGGCAAGGCTACGGTAGTGGGATACGATGTTGCTACACAGAGCGAGCAGATAAAGGCATCGATAGGCTATATGAGCCAAAAGTTTTCGCTATATGACGATTTAACAGTTAAAGAGAATATTCGTCTCTTTGGTGGAATATATGGCATGAGGGGTACAAAACTAAAAAGTGGTATTGACGATATGTTATCTTCGGTGGGGCTTGTGGGCGAGCGTAATATGCTAGTGAGCGAGCTACCTTTGGGGTGGAAACAAAAACTTGCATTTTCGATCTCTATTTTTCATTCGCCCAAGCTACTGTTTTTGGATGAGCCAACCGGTGGGGTAGACCCAACCACTCGTCGTCAGTTTTGGGAGATGATATACCAAGCAGCCCAGCGAGGTATCACCATCTTTGTAACCACGCACTACATGGACGAGGCGGAGTATTGCGACCGAGTATCTATTATGGTAGATGGCTCGATAGCTGCGCTAGCTAGCCCACGCGAGATTAAGAGTGCAATTGCAGCTAGCAATATGGACGAAGTATTTGCCCACTATGCTAGGGGCGCAAAAAGAGGAGAGTAAATTATGAGAGCCTTTTTATCGTTTGTTCACAAGGAGTTTTTACACATAATAAGAGATAGGCGCACGGTGCTCATTCTGCTTGTTATGCCACTGCTCCAAATTATGATATTTGGTTTTGCAATATCAACCGAAGTGCGAAACTTGCGCTTTGCGGTATATGATACATCTAAGGATGATGTATCTATGGCAATTGTCGAGAAGTTTGCCGCAAACAAATACTTTTCGTTTGTTGACGATTTAACTTCGCACCACCAAATACCCGAGCTACTAAAGCGTGGCGATGCCGATATAGTGCTAGTTTTTGCCGATAACTTCTCTAGCGATATGCTTGCCGATGCACCAGCCCAGCTCTCGTTAATGGTAGATGCTACCGACCCCAACAAGGCTGCTGCTGCCGCAAATTATGCTAATGCAATTGTGAGTAGTTATGTTAAAGAGAATCATACTGGGGCAGGTGTAAATGTTGTAATGCCCATAAATCTAAGCTCTTCGGTGCTCTATAACCCCCAAATGGAGGGTGCCTATAACTTTGTACCCGGTGTTTTGGGTTTGGTATTAATGTTAATATGTGCTATGATGACCTCGGTGGCAATTGTTAGAGAAAAAGAGCGAGGAAGCATGGAGCTACTCTTAACATCGCCCATGAACCCAGCCCACATTACCATCGCAAAGCTAGTGCCATACTTTAGCCTATCGGTAATAAATTTGGTAACAGCACTTTTGCTGTCGAGATATGTTTTGGGTGTCCCGCTTTCGGGTAGTTTGGTATTGTTATTTGCACTATCGCTCATATATATAATGGTGGCATTGCTTTTTGGTTTGTTAATATCAAACAAGGTTGCCACCCAAGTAGCTGCTATGCTCATCTCTGCTATGGCGCTCATGTTCCCAACCATTATGCTGTCGGGCATGATGTTCCCCATTGAGAATATGCCCACGCCACTATTTGTTGCATCGCACCTTATTCCTGCACGATGGTATATCGAGGCTATGCGCAAGCTAATGATTCAGGGTGTCGATGGTGGCTACATTGTAAAAGAGTTTGCAGTTTTGTTTGCTATGCTAACTGTGCTGCTAGTTGCAAATATTAAGAGTTTCAAAAAACGTTTATAGCTTATGTTGAGGTTTTTACTAGAAAAAGAGTTTAAACAAATATTCCGAAACAAAGTGCTGCCTCGCCTAGTGTTGGGTATGCCAATTATGGTGCTTTTTGTTTTGCCTTGGGTTGCCGATCAGGAGCTTCGCAACGCCAATGTTACGGTTGTCGATAACGACCACTCGCCATCTTCTCGCCGTCTTGTCGAAAAAATAGTATCGTCAGACTTTTTTCACCTTGCTAGCTATTGTGATAGCTATGACGAGGCTTTGGCTACCATCGAAAGTGGCGATGCCGATGCTATTGTCGAAATAGGTGATGGTTTTGAGAAGGATGTGGTAAATAGGTCGAGTGCTAGTGTTGCCATATCGGTAGATGGTGTGAATGGTACGCTTGCTTCGTTGTCGCTCTCATATTTGAGTGCAATTATTAGCGACTACTCGGCTCAAATATCGCCAATAGCAATGGCTAGCCCCATAGCCGTTGTGCCCAACTACCTATATAACAGTAATCTCGACTACAAGGTGTTTATGATTCCTGCGCTTATGGTTATGCTGTTAACACTGCTCACAGGGTTTTTGCCTGCTCTCAATATAGTTTACGAAAAGGAGAAAGGCACTATTGAGCAAATAAACGTTTCGCCAGTTGGTAAGCTAACATTCACCCTTAGCAAGCTCATTCCATATTGGGTTATTGGTGGGGTAGTGCTCACAATTTCGCTATCGCTTGCTGCACTTGTGTATGGGCTTGTGCCTAGTGGCTCGTTTGTGACAATATATCTGTTTTCGATAATCTATATCTTTGTGGTGTCGGGCTTTGGTATTGTGGTATCTAACTATTCGGCTACAATGCAGCAGGCAATGTTTGTAATGTATTTCTTTTTGCTGCTCTTTGTGCTACTGAGTGGTTTGTTCTCGCCCATTTCGAGCATGCCCGAGACTGCACAGTGGATTACATACATCAACCCACTGCGTTACTACATAGAGGCAATGCGTTCGATATACCTAAAGGGAAGTAATATCTTTGAGCTATCGTCACAAATTATTCCACTGCTAATATATGCTGTTGTGGTAAATGCTTGGGCGCTTGTTAGCTATCGTAAACAAAACTAGCATTCGAAGTGTGTGGGTATATCTAACACACCTACCTAAAGTAGTACATATAAACAAACAAAATACTCCCTCAAAAGTCACAATGACTTTTGAGGGAGTATTTTGTTTTAACCTCTATGGTTAATGTGTGCTATCGATTATTTCTTTGTAACTACACGGTTATATGTGAATAGACCAATAGCCGT
Organism: uncultured Rikenellaceae bacterium; assembly: GCA_964370235.1. Lineage (GTDB taxonomy): Bacteria > Bacteroidota > Bacteroidia > Bacteroidales > Rikenellaceae > CAYJIL01. The sequence continues at coordinate 15,900 of CAYJIL010000047.1, forward strand.
TACAAGACCAATCGATGCAAATATAATCCACATCATGGCTGGGTTGCCATCTGCCGATGCATACTTTACATACACTGCCGAACCTAGTACACCAGCAATCGCACTACCAATAACGCTAGTTAGGAATGAGTAGCCAAGATATAGTGCCTTTTTGTCGCTAGGAGCAACAAGACCAATGTATGAAGTGTACTTAGGGTGTGCTGTCATTTCGCCCACCGAGAAGATTATCATACCTGCAAGGAATACCCAAATATCCGATGAGAATGCAAGAATAGCCATACCCACAGTACCAATTAAGATACCACCAATCATCGTATTAATAGCGTTCATCTTCTTAACAATGTTTGAGATGATAAGCTGAAGCAGGATGATTGTTAGGGCATTAATAACTGTTACGTGTTCTACGTCAAACTTCCACGATGGGTTCTCCATAAATATCGAAAGCACATTATTTACCGCAACGTTAACAGGCGTAACATCAACGTGCTCTTGCAAGTACCAAAGCACCGTACCAAACATTTGGAAGTAAAGCACCCAAAAACCCGAGTAAATAACAATAAGAGCCATGAACTTATAGTCTTTAAATACGTTTAGCATATCGCCAAATACTTGTCCTATGCTCTTGTTTGACTTCTCTCTTTTGGGCTCTTTGTATAGGAATATGTTAATTAACAGCAGAATTGCTGCACCAGCGGCTGCCATTAGGAATATGTAGCTCCACGACATTGCCTTTAGGTATGGAACGATAAGTAGAGGAACGATGAATGCACCTAGGTTAATCGACCAGTAGAAGATACCAAAACCCACCGATGAGTTAGACTCGTTAGTCTCTCTAGCAATTGTACCCGTAACCACAGGCTTAAACAAACCAGCACCCACAGCAAGCACGATAAGCGCTGCAAACACCTGCCAATATGCCGATGCAAAGCTCGTAAGCGCATAACCTGCCATCATTAGCGTAAATGCCATAAAGAATGTGCGGCGATAACCATATCTATCGGCTAGTGCACCTGCCAAAATAGGGATAAAATAGACTAGCGGCTGAAAGGTACTAAGTATAACACCTACGCTCTCTTTCGAAAAGCCCAAACCACCATCGGCAACTGTCATTGTAAGGTAGACCGACAAAATAGACATTACACCATAGTAGGCACCTCGCTCTACAAACTCCATCGAAACAACAGTCCAGAAGTTGCGGCTAAAAGAATCTCTTAATTTTTTCATTACTATAATTTTGATTGATTTTCTATCCAAAGCAGACAAAAATAGTAAAATTAATTCACTTTTATCTATATTTGCAGCTGTTATGGTTAAAAAGTATATTATAGCACCTCTTGGTTGGATTGTTATGGTGATTGGCATTGTTGCCATATTTACACCCGGTCTACCTGCCACACCGCTCTTGATGTTAGCGGCGTGGATCTTTGCTCGTAGTAGCCGCCGATTCTATGTCTTTATTCACCGCAACAAGTACACCGGTCGCTACCTTAACAACTACCGCCGCAAAGGAGGAATGACTCCCAAAGCAAAACTTTTTGCCACCACATTCATGTGCTCTATGATGGCATTCTCGGTTATTCTCTTCTTATGGCCCGACCCCATATCGTGGGTAGTGATTGGTGGTGGAATTGTTGGTACGATAACTGTTATCTTTTTTGTTCCTAATGCTAAGAGGTAGT
>CAYJIL010000048.1:0-17324 GCA_964370235.1 uncultured Rikenellaceae bacterium
CTTTAATTATTATATCACTAGCACAAAACCGCCACCACCGGCCATTTTAATTGTTAGTGGTGCATTACCAACTATAATATCGTCTTTGTCGAAATCGGTACCATTGTTGTCGGCGTTAATGCCATCTTTGAATAGAGTAGCGCTACCACTTTTGCCCGTTAACTCCTTAACATCTATTGTTATGTTGCGAACATCCCAGTTGTTAAGTCCGCCAATATACCACTTGTCGCCTTTGCGACGTGCAGTCACAATATATTCGCCCATTTTGCCTTGAATAACACGACTCTCATCCCATGTTGTAGGAACCGATGCAATGAACTCGGTGCTCACAGGGTTCTTTTCATAGTTTGTTGGTGTGTCACATAGCATGTTAAGTGGCGAAAAGAACGTGATGTACTGTGCAAACTGATGTGCACGTGTACCTTGGCTCATTGGTGTTGTAAAGCTAGGGTAATACTGATTCTCTACCGTATCGGCTAGCGAATTATATGTCTTAACTGCGTTTCTCATAGCACCTTGTGTGTAATCTACTGGCCCTGCAACCATGCGAATGAAAGGCATTGTAACATCATAAGTTACTTGGTCACACTCTTTTGTTTGCCACTTCATTTGTTCAAGGCCGTGCACACCTTCGTAGTTGATGATGTTTGGGTATGTGCGATCTAGTCCCGTAGGCTTGTATGTACCGTGAATATCTAGCATTAGTTTATACTTAGCACACATTTGAGCCGATCTCTCGTTAAAGTTAACAAGGTCTTGGCAGTCGCCATTCATAAAGTCTACCTTAAAACCCTTTACACCCATTTGGCTATAATGCTTACACACCTCTTCCATATCCTTGTCAAAGGCATAGTAACCAGCCCATAGAATGATGCCTACGTTGCGCTCGCTTGCATATGCAATAAGTTCTTCTAGGTCTATTTCGTCAACTACCTGCATTAGGTCATATACTTTGTTTACCGACCAGCCCTCGTCAAGAATTACGTACTCTATGCCGTTTTCGCTCGCAAAATCAATGTAATATTTATATGTGTCGTTGTTAACGCCTGCCTTAAAGTCTACGCCCTCTAGGTTCCAGTTATTCCACCAGTCCCAAGCAACCTTGCCAGGTTTAATCCACGATGTGTCGCCAATAAGATTATCGGTTGCAAGCTTGTAAACTACGTCGCTGTTTGCTAGTTCGATGTCATCTCTCGAAATAATCGCTACTCGCCAAGGGAAGCTACGTGGGCCATCTACCTTTGCAATGTAGTTGTGACGGCTCTTTGCAATTACTTGAAGATTGTTGTAACCTGCATTTGTTTCGATCTTATCTCTTACTGGTGCAAAAAGTCCCGATAGTTGCTTGTCGCCCATTTGTGATACAAGATACATTCCCGGATAATCTCTTAAATCGCTCTCGGTAATTGTTATGCGCTTAGAGCTTGGAGCCTCTACGCTCAGTGGCAGGAACATTAGCCTGTTTTTGTCAAGCTCAGATAGTGCTAGAGTAGTATATCTGTTTTCGAATGCCTGAAAAAACTGATGCTCGAGTGTTCCAGCAGAGTAAACATAGGGAACAGTTGCCGTTGCATCGTCATAGAAATTAAAATCGGCTTGCTCGTTCTTGATTTGATATTCGCCCTCTCGCTCCGAAATAAAACGATATGCTACTGCATCATCAAATGCTTTGAACTCTAGTTTCCAGCCACCAAAATCCATTGTTACACTGTTGTTATTATCTTGTATTTGTGTTGCCTTATGGCGTGGTGTTTTTATTGTCTTGTTTGTGCTTGAGTGCTTTACCGATTTTAGTTTTGGAGATACTCCCCAAATTGTACCATCGCTTAGAGTCATCGATATTGTCGATGGTGCAAGCACCTCTACACCGTCTTGTGATAGGGCATACTCTATATGTTGCCCAATAGTGATTATAGCCTCTGTTTTGCCATCGGGCGAAGATAATTTAACCTCTTTTTCTGCTGCATTCAGTACTTGTGTTCCCGCTAGCGTAAATAGCATAGACAGGATCGTTGTAAGGAAAATTTTCATAGTTCTATAATTTAAAGTTATTATTTAATATTGATATTATTTTTACCACCATATTTCGAATTGCAGCCCATAAGTAAAGCCCGAAGTATTATCACCATAGGGAGCACCTAGCGGAGTTGACCCAACAAAACCCTCTAGTCCATCTCCCCACCAAGCGTAGGTGACGAAGGGGCGCAGCACAGGTCGATCATAAAACCCTTTGTGAAGCGATAGCTCGGGGGTAAACGTGAGCTTGCATAGGCTACCCATTGCCCCTAGTTGATCGTTATGTCCATACTCGTATGTGTACTCTAGGCTAGGCCTTAGGTTATCTGTTATGTAGTACATTGCTCGTGCTCCTGCCGATGCCCAGTAGAACATATTGCCTCTGTGGGCTAGGTATTCGTGTTTACCATCTACCCAGCGGTAGGGACTAGTGCCATAATCTCTGGCTTGTAGCATAACAATTACGTTGACAGCAAAATTGTCGAGATTGTCATACAAGAAGTTATTGTTTATCTCTAGTGTATAGGCGCTCGATAAATCGTTCATTACAATGTTATCGTTGCCGGGGTTCTCTTTTTGTGACATTCCGCTCCAGTGGTCTATCGAGACATTTGCCCCTTGTCTAAACAAAACTGCTGTGGTGTTGGTTACATGCTCCTTTGCATAGTCTATCCAGCCCATTACTCCGTAGCCATCTTTACCCTCGTAGCCAAGGTCATTGTTTGGGGCTCTGTAACTATAATTTAGCGCAAAGTTGAGGTTTGTTGTTGGCGAGATGGGTTTATTAATCCACCTAACATCAAACGTATATGCCGTTAAATCGCCCACTCTGCCATTTTTGTATGAAGTTACGCCTTTGTCTTTAAACTGCCATACAGCAAATTTAAGATCTTCGTCACTATCACGATTGATAAAATTCTCGATGCCTGCTCCAAATCCCTTTTGTCCTGGGTTTATCCACTGGCGGTCTAGCATATGAACAGCTCGTCTGTCATAAAATCTGTCACCAACCCATATCGATTCGTCTGCCCCAAAGAGATTGTTAAACCTAACATATAGCTGTTCGGTAAAATTGTAACTCATATGTTTTTCGGTTCCAAAATCTTCGTATATCGAGGTCATCCAAACCACATCAATAGACTTGGTTTTGCCTTTGTCTAGGTAGTGTGTATAGTCAAACTCTAGCTCGCCATATGTGTCGGCTTGGTTACCTAGGCTATATTTGTTGAGTGCACCTGGCATCTGAAAATGTGCTTGTGTTGTGCCACCTTCGCTATTGCCAAATCCTGTTCTTAGATAGCCCGAAGTTTTGAACTTGTAGGTATCGGTTTCGAATAGTGTTTGTGCCGAACAGGTCATTGCTGCTATAAGGCAAAACAGTGTGATAGTAACTCTGTATTTCATATTGTAGTTGTTTTGGATTGTTTACTGCAAAATTATAACATGCCAAAACCCAAAACTATTAATATTGACGAAATATAGAGGTATTAAAATTTAATTGATTGATAATTAGTGTTGTGTGATTGTAGTTTGAAGAGTAAATATAGATAATATATTTGTATATTTATAGGTGAATTTGTATTAAATGTGAAAGAATTGCTAGTCTTAGATATATTTCTTACATTTGTTAATCTAAATTTGTAACTATGAAATTGATTCGCATACTCACAATAACCTTACATATATTAATTCTGTTTCCGCTATTTGCTAGTGCCAACCAATACCGTGAGCTATGTGATAAGCTAGATGATTTGCTTGGTAAACGAGAGCAATATTTTGCTCAAAGGTGGGATGAAATCCAAAAGCAAGAGGCTCTGCTAGGCCAGCAAGATAAGCCCCAAGATATATTCGATATATCATACAACATATTTAATCTTAGCCGATCATATAAGTTTGACGTAGCATACAAGTATGCTAGCGCTGCACTGGCGGTAGCCCAAGAGATTGGCGACAAAGATTTGGAATGTCGTGCTAGGGCAGCGGTAATATCTAGCCTAACATCGGGAGGTCTTTTCACCGAAGCGGCTAGTATGGTTAGTAGTACCAATTTAGTGGGCGTGAGCGACGAGGTTCGCCGTGAGTTCTACTATAATGTTGTGCGCTACTACTCAGACCAAATCGATTACCAAAATCAAGCAGGCATAAAAGAGAACTATACTTTTGAGCTGAGAGAAAATGCCGATTCAATAATTGCCTTATCAAAAGAAAAAGACTATTACTATACCTATGCCGTGAGTTATAGCGAGTCGAGTAGGGGAGAATATCAAAAATCTATTGATGTGCTCAATGAGTTTTATGGTAGTAGCATGTGTAGCCAGCACCACAACTCTATCATAACCTTTTTGTTGGGTAATGCCTACTTTGCCATAGGCAATAGTGATAGTGGCTATAAATATATGTTATTGTCGGTAGAGCACGATATTAAAGCTGCCGCTAGAGAGAATCGAAGCATTAAAACAATGGCAGAGCACTTGTTTAGTGATGGGCAAATAGAGATGGCAGATAAGATGATAAACATAGCTTTTGAGGATGCTAAGTTTTATAATGCTCGCCACCGTAACCTCGAGATAAACACCTTGTTACCTGTTATTAACGAGCAAATTATTACTACCGTTAGCCGTCAACGTAACATGGTGTATGGGTTTTCGATTGTTGTATCTATGCTAGCCATAATTGCGCTAATATTTGGCATTTTGGCTCACAAAAGAGCCAAGGTGATTCAGCAGTCAAAACAGATTATTCAAGACCACCTAGAGCAGCTATCGCTTATGAATAATAAGCTACTCGAATCTAATAATATTAAGGAGCATTACATTGTAGAGTCGCTATATAAAAAGAAAGAACACCTGCGACAGATGGAGCAACTACTACACAAGGTTGATATAAAAATCAAAAATAAACTGTATGACGACCTGCGCTATATATACAAAGAATTTAATGTCAAGCGTGAGCGTGAGCACTTTTTTTCGGACTTTGACCGAGCATTCCTCGACCTATTCCCTAACTTTATAGAGGAGTATAACTTGTTGTTTATGCCCGAGGATAGAATAAATATTCAAGAGAGTGTTAACCTGCCTGCCGAGCTGCGAATATTTGCTCTAATGAGGCTGGGGATAGTTGATAATGAGCAAATATCACAATTCCTAGATTTGTCAATCAACACAATATACACCTACAAAACAAAGGTTAAGAACAAGAGTATTGTTCCCAAAGACGAATTTGAGAAGCGCATACTTCAAATTAAATTGAGTATAGGCAATCCCTCAATATAATCTAGTTGTCGCTAGCTGTTTGCTCTTTACTTTTTTTGAACTCTTTTTTTGATTTGCGCCTATTGCGCATGTCGATAATTGCCTTGCGGTATCTAGCAATAAGTTCGGAGAATTTATCAAAGCTATCTTTGTAGTATAGACCAATGCCATTTTCTTGTAGACCTTGGTTTTCGTCAAAGGTAGTAATGGTTCTTGAAAAGGCTTTAGCCTTCATCTTTGCCGATTGATCGAGCACCCATGTTAAATAAAAATCACCCGATACGGTTTTCATTGCTGCAGTAGCAGTGTTGTTTTTGGCATTGTAGTTACCCTCGATGTCGAGGTATAGCTTGTTACCCAAAATTGGAGTCGATAGCGATAGCTCTACCTCGTCGCTAGTCATATCGGTCTTTGGTCTATAATTAATACCAAAATCGAATTTATCGCTCGATATCCAGTTGCTAATGCGGCTAGACAAGAAATCGATACCAGTCACAGCACTCGACATTAAACCCACATTCACATTAGATGTGCTGGTGGTGCCATCGGCATAGAATGTGCTACCAAACAGTAGCCAAAATAGCTGCATCGACACAGCCTCTTCGGTGTTAAGTGCCGATGATATAAGGCTCTGTGTTTCGGGGTCGGAGTTTGGTACTGTGATTCCTAGATTGATATCGGGTTTAAGTAGCTGCCCTCCTAGCGATAGGTTACAATCTACTGGCACTCTACCTGCATAGCTTGAGCTATTGCCAAGCAGTGGAGCAAGCGATGCTTTAACCCTATAAGTTGCCATAATGCCTAGGTTTGCCTCTAGTGGGTCTCCGCTCCACGAGATGGTACTGCCGGGCTCTATGGTAAAATTCTTGTTTATGATGTCTTGTAGTGTAAACAAATAGCTACCATTGCTAATTTCGTAACTTCCGTTAATTTGAAAGATATTTTCGCTTGGTATTGCCTGTATTGATAGCAGACCATTGCCTCGTCCCTTTACCACATCCCCTGCAATAGGGTCTACGATAATATCTATCTCGGTGTTTTCTCTAACATCGAGGCTTAGGTTCATGCCAAACGATCCTTTGCTAGTTACCTTGCGCTTGTCACGATTAATAAAGTTGAGAGGCTTTTCGGTTTGGATGTCTTTGTCGCTAACATAGGTAATGAAATCGGCACTCGAAAAAGCAATCTTGTCGGACAAAGGCATAATAAAGGTAGAGTTATTGGCACTACGAGCCGAGGCATTCATTGTTACCTGAGTGCCATTACCAATTATGTCAACAATTCCCGATGCAAATATTCTACCATAGAATAGGTCATTGTCGGTTTGTGTTGTGTTAAGGCACAACATATTTGTCATGTTTGACGAAATATTATACTGTGCCCTTTTAAAGTAGGTGGTTTTGAGCGATGCCGATATTGGGCTGCTACCTCCCACCTCGTCCCATATAGTGCCCGATGTCATAGATAGTTGATTGTCTACTACATCTATGTGCCCCGAAGCACGGTAGGTTACGTTGGTGAATAGTAGCCTAGCTGTAAAGTCGCTAACTTCGACACCTCCGTTTATCGATACTCGTTTTAGGGGGTTGTTGTTGTCGATGGTTACGTCAATATCGCCCTTGCCCGTTACGCGGTCGGCTATCGTACCCATGAGCGGAGCAAGAATGCCTAGCTCGAGGTTGGGTATTTTTGCTGTTGAGAAAAACCTACCTACATCGTTGTAGTATCTACCACTAATGAGGGTGCGGTCTCTGTTTGTTAGCCCAAAGTTAATTACCCCTGCGCTACCGTGGCTATATATTTGTGTTTTGCCTAAGTCGAATTCGTTTACTTTTAAATCTAGTAACTCTATATCACTATGCACTGTTCGGTCGGCTTTTACAATTTTGGCATCGCCATTTAGCTTACCTTGAACGGTGTATCCAAGTGTGCCTAGTAGCCCGTTTACTGCCCCAAGGTCAACATCCTTGAGCTTTATGTGCATGCTATCGCTTAGCACAGCGCTGAGTGCTCCATCGATAAACAAGCTCTCTTGTAGAGTGTCGGAGTATATCAGTAGGCTGTCGATGGCAATAACGCTGCTCGATAGCTTGACGTTACTGTTGTTTGTGCGCCACATCTTTTTACCTAGCGTAAAGTATGATTCACCAATATTAATACCTACGACTGGTTGATGAAGACTATCTCTTGATATTGAGCTAAGGCTCTTGATATATCCTGCCGAGCCATCGTTGCTGTTTCTAAACCTTGCAGCTAGCTCGATGTTGTTGTTTTTTACACTTGCAATTGTCGATAGGTTGGGGACATAGTAATCGCCAATGAATACTTCGCCAATGCGTGCAAATATCGATATAGAGTCGGTATGGTTGCGGCTATCTATATTAACATCGGCAAACGTTGTGCTCTCGGTAGCTATCTCTTTTGAGGTGAGTGATAGCGAGAATACATCGGCCCTTGGGTTAAAAAGAAACGAAAGGGTAGTACCTTGTGCTACCTCTAGTCCCGGTTTAAAAATAGATGCTACGTTGTTTGCCTCCTTTACGTTGAGTTTGGCAACATAGTAGTTTTCGAGACCAAAGTGGTTGTTGTCCTTTTCTAGCTCTTGGGCTCTGGTGGCACTGCTGGTGCTTTCGCCCTGAACAATGGTACGCAAATCGCTCTCTTGTAGCGATGGTAGATAGTTGCGAACGGTCGAGGTAAAGTAGCTGAGCATGTGCCTAAAGCTATCCTTTGCTTTTATCTCTAGGTCTGCAAAATTAGAGTTAAGGGTAATCGATTTGCTTAGCTCGTTATTGCGAGTCTTGATTGTAATGTTACCTGTTTTTACGGTGTCAAGATGGTTTATATACTCTAGCTTTGTTATGTCAATGTCGGCATTAAGGTTGTCGAGTTCGCTACCTTGACCATATGCCTTAAAGTCGCCCGATAGCTGAGAAATGCTATCTCGTTTATTAAAATTGAGCTTGGCAAGATTGGCATTTTTTACGTTAAGCAAAAAGTCATATGATGGAACACTTTGGCTAAGGTCTATCAAACCATTAAATGCAAAGTCGAGATTCTGGTCGCTTGAGCCCAAGAATCCTTTGAATGTTTTGTCTACAAGGTCGCCCTTTGCCTCTATATTACCATAGCCATAACCGTTATACTCGAGCAAGTCGACTGTTGCCCAAGTGGCAATGTTTACACTGTCAGAGCTAATATGGCCATCGATCTGTGCCTCGAAAATCGAATTTCCGACATTCTTTAGCGACAAAGTGCGCCCAACATTAATACCACTACTACTAACCGCACCTTTGATTTTGTAACCAAGTGCAACGGGGCTAAGGTCTACGTTTAATTCTAGCTGCCCGTTAGGGGACGATATTTTGCCACTTGATGTAAAGTTTGAAAATAGACCATTAAAACCACCCTCAAACTCTAGTGGGCTACTTGCTCCTAGTACCTCTTGAATGGCATTTATGTTCTTGCCTGTGAACCCATTATATATGCGGTTCATTTGTGCTGGGCTTGTTGTTATATTTTCTGCTGCTATCCCAAAATTGGTGCTCTCGATAATAGGTAGCCCTTTTAACTTGGCTGTGGTATTTGTGATTGTAGTACCCTCGATATTTGCCATCTCGATTTTGGTTTCAAGATCGCTCACATATCCGCTAAACTCGCCTTTCATTGTCATTAAAACATCCCAATCTCGCTTTTTCTTTGACAGCATCTCTATGGTAGCAAAATCTACGCTCGAGCTATCTATCTTGCCCTTTAGCGATACATTGTTGGCAAAATTGCTCATGTTCCACTCGTTGTAACCTAGCACAAGATTCTCTATATCGAGGTTGGTTTTGCCCGACTCTATTACACCATCATATACCGATATGGCTTGTGGTGTGAGCGTTACAAGTTTTGAAGATATGTTGTCGATAACAAGTTTCGATTTTTCGACAAACGAACCCTTGTCAATTGTAAAGGCTATGCTGTCTCTAATCATATGAAAATCGCTAGCCCTAACCGATAGATTATTAAACCTTAAATCCTCTATGTTGACGCCATAATCGACCTCTCTCATAAAATATTGCCTAAACTCAAAGTCTACACTATCAAGCTCAATATCGTTTATGTTGACTAGGAATGGTTTTTTCTCCTTTGACTTTAGCTTGTTAAAGATGTGTTTAAGGTTAAGGGTGCGTGTTGAGTCTGTGTTAAGGTAAACTTTTCCTTTGTTAACCTTGACCGATGCTATCTCTATTGGGTTAAATAGCGATGGCCTAGCATACACCTCGCTAGCATATAGTAGAGTATCTTTTTCGATGGGGTCTTCTACATATAGGCCTTGTATTTGTAGGTTGTATATTGACTTAATGTACACACGATCAATCTCGATGCGAGTATCTACCTTTTGGCTAGCTGCTTGTGCAAGGTAGTCGACAATGTAGTTTTGAACGAAATTATTTTGCAGCAAAAGCGATATCGTTAGCGGCACTACTATTAAGCTTAGTATTACTGCAGCGATAAAGTTTATGGTAATTTTAAAAAATAATTTCATTATCTTTGGACTTTATTAGTAGGCTTAGATCGTATGGTACATAGCCTATGAAAGACAAAAATAATACAATTTTTTAAGATTTACATTTATAACACCTATAATAGGTAGGAAATTCTATATAAATTATGGATATAACGATTTTGGGGATTGAGTCTTCGTGTGATGATACTTCGGCTGCCGTCATACGTTCGGGAGTTTTGTTGTCTAACGTAATTGCTGGTCAGAGTGTGCATGAGCGTTGGGGTGGAGTAGTTCCAGAGCTAGCCTCAAGGGCTCACCAACAAAATATTGTGCCAGTAGTTGACCAAGCACTATCGGATGCTGGTATAAGTATTTCGGACGTTGATGCAATTGCTTTTACTCGTGGCCCGGGGCTTTTGGGTTCGCTGCTTGTGGGTATCTCTTTTGCTAAGGGCTTATCTTTGAGCCAAAACATACCTATGATCGATGTTAACCACCTTTTGGGGCATATTTTGGTTCACTTTATAGACCAGCCGGGCAAAGAGACTTCGCACCCTAGCTTCCCATTCTTGTGTCTATTGGTGTCGGGTGGTCACACCCAAATTGTTTTGATGAAAAGCCACCTCGAAATAGAAATTATTGGCTCGACCATAGACGATGCTGCAGGCGAGGCATTTGATAAGTGTGCAAAGGTAATGGGCTTGCCATACCCCGGAGGGCCTGTAATTGACAAGCTAGCCAAGGAGGGCGACCCCAAAGCATTCAAGTTTGCCAAGCCATCTATCAAAGAGCTAGATTATAGCTTTAGTGGTTTAAAGACATCGTTCCTATATACACTTCGTGATAAACTGGTAGATAATCCTACTTTTATCGAAGATAATAAAGCCGATTTGTGTGCATCGCTACAACACACAATTGTCGAAATACTAATGAATAAACTAGTAAAAGCGGCAAAGAGCTATGGTATTCGAGATATTGCAATTGCAGGTGGTGTGTCGGCAAATAGTGGGCTTAGAGATGCAGTTGCTCGTGAGGGGCAAAAGCGAGGTTGGAATGTGTTTATCCCCGAGTTTAAGTTTACTACCGACAATGCAGCCATGATTGCAATGACTGGCTACTATAAATACAAGAAAGAGGAGTTTGTGGGCTTTGATACTACTCCTGTGGCACGATTATCGCAAATGGACTAGTTATGCTAAATAAAGGAGTATATTTTATATCGGGCATCGATACCGATGCAGGCAAAAGCTATGCAACAGGTTTGCTAGCCAAAGCACTAGCCGAGCAAGGCAATAGTGTAATGACCCAAAAGTTTATACAAACTGGCGGCGTTGGCAGCCAAGGTGTATCTATTGATATTGAGCTTCATCGCAAGATTATGGGCATCGATATTCTCGATATTGACCACAGTGGGCTAACTGCTCCCGTTATATTTTCTTACCCAGCATCTCCGCACTTAGCTAGCCAGATAGATGGGCAAGAGATAGACTTTGGGGCAATCAAAAATTCTATTGATACACTCTCTAGCCAATATGATATTCTGCTAGTAGAGGGTGCTGGTGGGCTACATGTTCCGCTCAAAGATTTTTATACAACCCTAGACTACATACAAGAAAACAAGCTGCCATTGGTGTTTGTAACAAGTGGTAAGCTAGGTAGTATTAACCACACGCTGCTCTCTTTTGAGGTGTGCCGTCAGCGAGGTATCGATATTGCTTTAGTTATATATAACCACCATTTTAGTAGTGCCGATTTAGTGATAAGTAATGATACACTATCTTATTTTAAAAGATATGTAGATATATACCTTCCAGAAACTAAGTTTTTAGAGATTTATGATTGTGATTTGTAAATCAGATTATTTTTGTTATCTTTGACCGATTTGTTAATTTACTGTAACTACTAGATGTCTTTTCTAACCAATATATTTACGGTTCCGCTTTCGTGGCTCTATGGGCTCGGGGTCTATATTAGGCACCAGCTGTTCAACCATGGAATACTCAAGAGCGAGGAGTTTGATATACCAATTATCTCGATTGGTAACATCACCGTAGGAGGAACTGGAAAGACACCACATGCCGAGTTTTTTGTAGAGATGTTATCGCCACACTATAATGTGGCTGTTCTCTCGCGAGGCTATAAGCGTCGTACAAAGGGCTTTGTATTGGCCCAAGTAGATATGCCATCACGCATAATTGGTGATGAGCCCAAGCAAATTAAACACAAATATCCAGATATTCCAGTTGCTGTTTGTGAGAAAAGATCAGACGGTATAAAAGCACTAAGGCAGGCACATCCCGAAGTAGACCTAATTATTTTGGATGATGCCTTTCAGCACAGATATGTAGAGCCTTGGCTATCGGTTTTGTTAATCGACTACCAAAGGCCAATATTCGATGATTATCTTTTGCCTCACGGTAGGCTAAGAGACCTTAAGTCACAACTATCGAGAGCAAATTTCATTTTTGTGACCAAATGCCCAAAAGACGTTAAGCCAATCGATTTGCGTGTGATGATGAGAAAGTTAAATCTTTTCCCATATCAGTCACTCTTCTTTACTCGAATGAAATCGCAAGAGCCACTTCCAATATTTGGTGAATTTAACCAAGAACCATTGGTCTCTAGCCAAAAGGCAATTGCTATGTCGGGGCTTGCATCGTCAAAAGGCTTTGTCGAGAGTGTCGAGAGCAGTTTCGATGTTGTTAAAGTGATAAACTTTGACGACCACCATGTCTATAAACGCAAAGATATAAAGCAGCTAGAGAAACTATTGGCAGAATTAGACCCAAGTACGGTAATCATAACAACCGAAAAAGACGCCGTTAAGCTAGCTGGTGGCCACTCAATGCCCGACGATATTAAGCGCAGGCTATTCTATATCCCAATTACGGTTGAGGTAGTAAGTATGGGCGAAGATGGCGGCGAGGACGAGATACTTCGTAAAACCATACCATATGTTAGCGAAAATCAAAAATATTCAATGTTACATCCGCAGTAAAATTGGTGATTTTAGTGCCGATGTGGCAGTAGTACTAGGCTCGGGGCTATCTTCGCTAGTAGACAACTGCCAAATAGAGTACTCTATTGAGTATAGCGAACTTGAACCTTTGGGTTTTCCTTGCTCTACGGTTGAAGGGCACGAGGGGCGTTTGATTTTTGGGGTGATGGGCACTCGCAAAGTCATTCTCATGCAAGGGCGTGTGCACTATTACGAAGGGTATAGCCCTCAGCAGGTAGTCTTGCCAATTAGAGTATTAGCACAGTTGGGTGTTAAATCAATTATTATGTCAAATAGTGCAGGTGCACTAAATACCACCTATAAAGTGGGTGATATGGTTGCAATAAACGACCATATATCTTTTATTCCCGACCCACTCATTGGCGCAAATATTAGCGAACTGGGTGTTCGATTTCCATCGATGATGGAGCCCTATGATATGGGCTATATCTCGCTTGCCCACCAAATAGCAAACGATATGGGGGTTGTGTTGCACGATGGTGTATATATTGCAGCTACTGGGCCATCCTACGAAACTCGTGCACAGGTGCGCTTTTATCGCTCGATAGGTGGCGATGTGGTTGGAATGTCGACTGTGCCCGAAGTAGTTGCGGCAGTTCATGCAGGGCTAAAGGTGTTTGCGCTATCGGTAGTGACAAATGTTGCCAATTGTGGAATTTCTGCCACTCCTCCCACACACGACGAGGTTATAGAGGCAGGGGCACGTGCCGCTAAATCGCTATCGCAGCTAGTAGGCGAGATGCTTAATAAAATATAAATTTTTGATAGCGATACACATAAAATATCGAAATCACACAAGATTTTGGTTTCTTTATTAGGTCGTAATAATAAATTATAGGGAATTTTTGTCTAAATTGACGATGATTCCCTTTTTTGCGTTATATTTGCTTGATAATTATAGGTTAAAATGGATAATCAACTACTATATAGCTCTATTTCAGCGGCCTTTGATGCAGGGGCAAGAATAATGGAAATTTATAATGACATAAATTCCGACTTTGAAGTTGAGTTAAAGAGTGATAACTCTCCGCTAACAATAGCAGACCGAGAGTCCCATGCGATTATATCAAAACACCTAGAGCCACTAGGTATTCCTATTCTTAGCGAGGAGGGGGCACACCAGCCTTATGCCGAGCGAAGTGGTTTTGATATGATGTGGTTGGTCGATCCAATAGATGGAACAAAGGAGTTTATAAATCGTAATGGCGAATTTACAGTAAACATAGCCCTCATTAAAGCAGGCATACCTGTTTTGGGTGTTATATATCTTCCTGCCAAGGGTGTGCTATATTATGCAACTGCCCAGCTAGGAGGTTTTGTAATGGCAGATGTATATAGTTTAGCTCAGTTTACTCAGTCGCAAGAGAGGCTACGATTGCTCGATTACCAAAAAAACCGAAGTGGGCATCTTTGTCGTGTGCTTGCCTCACGTTCGCACATGAGCGATGAGACCCTAGCCTACATCGAGAAGCTACGCACACAATACAAAGAAGTTGTATCTTTGTCAAAAGGAAGTTCTATTAAAATGTGTCTCATCGCAGATGGTAAGGCAGATATTTATCCTAGATTTTCCCCTACAATGGAGTGGGATACAGCCGCAGGTGATGCGATATTGCGTTCGGTTGGTGGGGTAATGGTGTCGGCAGTAACCGGCAAACCATTACAATATAACAAAGAGAATTTAACCAATCCACACTTTATAGCAAAGTAAATCGTTAAACAAACAATAACACACTAAATAAAAAATTAAACAAAAAAAGATGATTAACAAGTTTCTTTTCTCTTTAGTTGCTACGGGCTGTGTACTTACAGCATCGGCACAAAAGGCAACAGAGGGTAATATCGTTGAGATCTTTGGTAAAGATCGCATCGAGCGAGTAGACGAGGGCGAATATGCCTATAAGTTTACTCAAGGTTACATGCTTCCAAATAGCGGCAAGGGTGGCTATTTCTACCCAAGTCGTGATGTGCTTTCGTGGGAAATCCTTTCGGGCAAATTTGTGGCTCCATCGCCAGAGAATTTGCGTGCTACAAACTATGGTAGAACACGCGAGATAATTCAGTGGACTCCAATCACAGCAGACAGTACAGGCAAATTTAGAGACCGAGTACTTCGTGGTGGTTACCTATATGGCGAGTTCAACTCTCCAAAGAGCGAAACACTACTGCTTGCAGCTAGTGCAAACATGCGCTCTATCATTAATGGTATGCCACACGAGGGTGACTATTACGATTTTGCATATACCTTAATTCCATTCAAGGCAAAGAAGGGTGTTAACCAATTCTTGTTTACTCCGGGTCGCTATGGCTTTGTTGAGGCTTCTATCATTCGTCCCGACAAACCAGTAATGTTCTCTGAGCGTGATATGACTCTAGCTCACACAATTATTGGCGAGACAAACGAAAAGTGGGGTGCTATTCGTGTTGTGAATAGTAGTGCAGCAGCTATTAAAGACCTTACTATCGTGTGTGAGATGTCAACGGGCGAGAGTGCTACCTATGAGACTGGTAGTGTAATGGATATGACTACTCGCAAGCTACCATTCCTTATTCCAGCTACTTCGTCTAAGGTCGAAGGCATGCAAACGGCTACTCTTTCGCTAATCGATGGCAAAGGTAAGGTAATTGACAAAACAGAGATTGAGATTAAGAACGTTGATGGTATGAACCGTCACGAGCGTACATTCATCTCTTCGGTTGATGGTTCGGTGCAGTACTATGCTGTTACTCCTTCTACTAAGAAGGCCGATAACCAAGCTCTATTCCTATCGGTGCACGGTGCAAGTGTAGAGGCTAGAAACCAAGCAGGTGCCTATGCTCACAAAGATTGGGGACACATTATTTGCCCAACAAACCGTCGTCCGTTTGGTTTTAACTGGGAGGATATTGGTCGCATCGATGCAATGGAGACTTTGGCCGAGGCTAAAAAAGTATTTAAGACAGCTCCCGAAATGACATACCTAACAGGTCACTCAATGGGTGGTCACGGTACATGGCACTTGGGTGTTACATACCCAGATCAGTTTGCTGCTATTGCTCCATGTGCTAGCTACCCAGACATTGCAGATTATGGTGCAAAGCGTGCTCCGCTTGACGATTTCAACAGAGGACAGTTTGCTATGATCGAGCGTGCTGCTCACGCTGGTCGTACAAAAGAGCTTAAGCGCAACTACTTGCAGTCGGGTATCTATATTCTACACGGCGATGATGACACAGTTGTGCCTATCGATCTAGTGCGTGAAATGCGTCAAATCCTAGATAAATTCCACCCAGATGTTGCATACTACGAGTACCCAGGTGGTTCGCACTGGTATAGCAACGAGAGTGTTGACTGGAAGCCTATTTTCGATTACTTCTCTTGGCACAAGATTCCTGCTACAAACAAAGTTAATCACATTGAGTTTGAGACAGCATCTCCGGGTGTTTCGGCATCTAACTACTGGGCTACAATTGC
Organism: uncultured Rikenellaceae bacterium; assembly: GCA_964370235.1. GTDB lineage: Bacteria > Bacteroidota > Bacteroidia > Bacteroidales > Rikenellaceae > CAYJIL01. The sequence goes on from CAYJIL010000048.1 coordinate 16,236, forward strand.
TCAGCAGCAGCAGAGCTATGAGTTCTCGAAAATCAACCTTGACGTAAAAGGCGATAGCGTAGTTGGTACAACCAAAAACGTATCGGTTCTAAAACTAGACTTTGATAACATGCCAATTTCTGGCGATGTAGTTGTTTCGCTAGATGGTTGGAACCTAAATATTGTAGGTAAGGGTGTTGTAACTCTTCGCCAAAAGAACGGTAAGTGGAGCGTTGGTTCTATGGATGAGCTAGAGAAATCGAACCTACGTGCAGGTAACTTTAAAGAGGTATTTGCTAACAACGCAGTATTGGTTTACTCTACAAAAGGTACAAAAGCCGAGAACGAGTGGTATAAGAACAAGGCTCGTTTCGATGCCGAGACTATGCTTTATCGTGGTAATGGATCGTTTGAGGTAGTATCTGATCGTGAATTCCTAGCGGGTGACTATGATGGTCGTAACGTAGTAATTTATGGTAACTCAAAAACAAATGCTGCTTGGTCGGCTATGCTTTCGGCATCTCCAATTCAGGTAAACGAAGGCTCAATTGCCTTTGGTAGCGATGTTAAAGAGGGTGACGATTTGGCTGCATATTTTGTTTATCCACGTCCAGGCTCAGACCGCACACTTGTAGGTGTTGTAGCTGGTAGTGGATTAGAGGGTGCAAAAGCAACATATCCTAACGATTACCTACTTGCAAACACTGGTTTCCCCGATGTTATTATCTTTGACCTTGACGCACTACGTGATGGTTTGAGCGGTATCGACATCATTGGTTACTTTGGTAACGAGTGGGATATCAAGAGCGGCGAATTCTTTATTGCCGACTAAGTATAACCATTTATACTGCACACTAGCATATACCAAATTGCTAGTTGTGACGTAATATGTGGGCTGCCATAGAGTTAATATGCTCTAGGCAGCCCTTTTTTTGTCTTTTTTGTCATTTAATTTAGTCATAAAAGGCATAAGATATATTGTAATTTATTTTATCGGTATATCTCTTTTGTAATACAAAAAATAGATATACCTTTGTAGAAATAACATAGCAGAATAATGAAGAAGGTATTAGTAACTGGCGGAGCAGGTTTTATAGGTTCCAATTTGTG
>CAYJIL010000049.1:0-14207 GCA_964370235.1 uncultured Rikenellaceae bacterium
TGGAAATATACGGAGGTAGGACACAACCAAGATGCCAAAAAGGAGGTTAAGCAGTTCAATTCAGTTTCTGTATTTGACACCCCCAAGCCCGAACGCTTAATAGAGCGGGTTTTGACGCTTGCAACAAACGAGGGCGATCTCGTACTCGATAGCTTCCTTGGGTCTGGAACAACGGCTGCTGTGGCTCACAAGATGGGGCGCAGATGGATAGGTGTGGAGTTGGGTGAGCACGCAAAGACCCACTGCTACCCACGCCTAAAGATGGTGTGTGACGGAACCGATCAAGGCGGCATATCTAAGGCTCAAAATTGGAAAGGTGGCGGAGGATTTAAGTTTTATACCTTAGCACCATCTTTGCTAAATAAAGATAAGTTCAACAATTTGGTAATAAATAAAGAATACAATGCCGATATGCTTGCTGCTGCTATGGCAAAACAAGAGGGGTTTGTGTATAATCCCGATAGCGAGGTATTTTGGAAACAAGGTAAATCAACAGAGAGTGATTATATATATACCACAACACAGTTTATTACAGTTGAATCTTTAGCAGCAATTGCACAAACGATGACAGAGGGCGAATCGTTATTGATTTGTAGTACCTCATTCCAAAAGGAGTGTCGTAAGGCTTTTATAAACATAACGATAAAGAAGATTCCTCAAATATTACTTGGTCGTTGTACTTTTGCTTCCGATGGTTATCCCCTTAATGTTATCGATTTTCATCACTCCGATGAAGAAAACATAAAGGGAAATGATTTAGTTGATATTGCTTAACCACTACCATATGGCGAATAAGAGGCGTTTGATTAAAAATTACTATATTTGCTTAAAGATAAAATAATAATGCTATGATAAATTATATAAATATTATTAAAATCAATAAATTACTTCATCTTAACGACTTTAATATACCTATTGGGGATAGTAATTTTCCTCATCTATTTATCACAGGTAAGAATGGTAGTGGAAAAACTATTTTATTGGATGCAATTGCCGATTTTTTGGATAAGGTTCGCACCGATGAAAGGTTGTCCTTTATGCATTATAAGCGTTATGTTGATACCAGTCGTAAGAGCATGGAAATTTGTTCTGCAGAAAACAAAATAAAATGCGTTAAAACTCTTGCTAATAGTGAGAAAAGATACAGTCAAATGTATGGTAGGGTCGATATTGGTTTTGCTAATTTGAAAGAAACGGCAAATGAGCTACATCAAAACAACTTTATTGTTGCATTTTATTCTGCAAATAGGCGAGTTCAAATGTATGAACCTCGCAATCCCGAAAAGCCTTCTATCTCGAAAAATAAAGGCGTAAGACAAAGCTCTACAATAGAATTTCTAAAGTTCTTGGTAGATTTAAAGGTTCAAGCGGCTCTTGCTCAAAATGAGAAAATGTTTGAAGATGCAAAAAAAATAAATGATTGGTTTGCTGAATTTCAAAAATTGCTTCGAACCTTATACGATGATAAAAACTTAACTCTAGGATTCGATTACAAGAATTATAGCTTTATGATTTTTACTGCCGATAAAGAGTTTCGATTTAACCAATTGTCTGATGGTTATGCAGCTATTATAGATATTGTTGCTGATTTGATACTAAGAATGCAAAGCGAGGGATCAATAACTCGTGCATATGAAAAAAAAGGGATAGTGCTTATTGATGAAATAGAAACTCACTTGCATTTAGATCTACAAAAGAATATAATGCCAATACTTACAAAAGTATTCCCTAATATTCAGTTTATTGTTACAACGCACTCTCCTTTTGTACTTAGTTCGTTGCCAAACGCAATAGCTTTTGACTTAGAGAATCGAAAACCTATAACAGAATTAAGTGAATATTCTTACGAGGCTTTAGCTGAAGGGTATTTTGGAGTGTCATCAGAATCAAGTTATATATATGCTCAACTAGAGGAACTAAAAAGGATACTCGAAAAAGATGATTTAAATGCAGCGGATAAAATAATAATTAAAGAGCGGATTGAAGATTTTAAGGATGTTACAGAGATTACCTCTCCAGCAGTTAAAGGTGAGTTTCAGCAACTGATGATAACATATGCTAATCGTATTAATGAGTTTATATAGTATGATAAGAGTTGTGAAAAGTGAAAATATTCCATCTTCTTTGATTACTAGCACATCATATGATGGCGAAGATGTGAAACAGCAATTGCTTGACGATCATAGCGGGAAATGTTATCTATGTGAAAGAAAATTAATCACAGATTTTCAAATTGAACACTTAGATCCATCGGCTAGTCGTCAAGATTGGCAGAATTTGTTTTTGGCCTGTGGTTATTGTAACAATAAAAAAGGAAATAGATTTACGAATATACTAAATCCTGCTATCAACAATGTAGAGGATATGATTGAACATTATATTGATTGTTCAAGTAAAAAAGCACTTTTTATCTCAGCAATAGATGAGTGTACCGTAAGACTATTGAATTCAATCTTCAATGGGATTGGCGTAATGCGTAAGATTAAGGAGGAGCGTTTTTTTGAATATGCGATGGTGCAGATTAGCAACTTTAAAATTGTACTAGAGCACTATGCATTTGATAAATCACCTGAAAATAGACAGGCAGTAAAAGATCTTATATCCAACGATCAAGAGTTTCTCGGGTTTAAGTATTGGATTATTAAACGTAACGATGATTTGGCTGCAGAATTTGCAGGTGATATAGTGTGGAATAAACAATGAATAAAGTAGCTAAAAATATAAAACAACGCCTATCAATGAGAGAGCCTTTGTGTGAGGCACTTGATGTTGTTGCAAAGATAACAGATAAATTATCTCTTGTTAAACCACCTGCGGTTGATGAGGGCGGAAGTGTAGAATTAAAGGAGTTTTTGGCAAAGGAATTGGCGGAGATCAAGACAATGTTTCCGTACTGCAAGAACTTTGAGAGGGACTTTCCATCATTTGCGTTCTCCATAGCTACGGGGATTGGTAAGACTCGTTTGATGGGTGCATGTATTGCATATCTTTATCTCAAAAAGGGAATAAAGAACTTCTTTGTGTTAGCCCCTAATCTTACGCTATATGAGAAGTTGGTGCAGGATTTTACGCCCAATACAACCAAGTATGTTTTTAGCGGAATATCAGAGTTTGTGCATTGTGAACCAAAGATTATAGATGCCTCTAATTATAACGACAGCATAGATTTTTCACACCAAGATGCTATTCGTATCAATATTTTCAATATTGCAAAGTTTAATTCTGATTCGAAGAATAGCAAACGTGGCGTATCTCGAATGAGACGATTGTCAGAATATCTTGGCGTGTCCTATTTTGAGCACCTTGTGGGGCTTGATGACTTAGTAATCCTAATGGATGAGGCGCACCGCTACCATGCAGATGCCTCTAAAAAGGCAATTAATGAGTTACGCCCTATTTTGGGACTTGAGATGACTGCAACGCCCACTGACGAGAAAGGAAAAGCATTCAAGAATATTGTTTATGAGTACAATCTTGCTCAAGCTCTGACAGATGGCAAATATGTAAAGATTCCAACTGTTGCAAGACGCAGAAACTTTCAAAGACAGAACTTGACAGATGTGCAGCTCGATGCTCTTAAACTTGATGATGCTATTAACATTCACGAGCAGACAAAGAGTCACCTTGAACTATATGCGTTGAATCACAATCAGCCAATTGTTAAACCTTTTATATTGGTAGTTTGTAGAAATATTCAACACGCCACTGAGATTGCCAAGCTCATAGAAGAGGATTTGTTTGATGGCAGATACAAGGGTAAAGTACTGCAGATAGATAGTTCTACCAAAAAAGATGAGGAGATTGACCAGCTGTTTGTGTCGTTGGAGGATTACGATAATCAAATCGAAATCGTTATTCACGTCAATATGCTTAAGGAGGGGTGGGATGTGACTAATCTATACACGATTGTGCCTCTTCGTGCTGCTGATGCACCAATCCTTGTTGAGCAATCTATTGGTCGAGGACTTAGACTTCCGTATGGTGGTAGACGAACAGGTGATAAGAATGTAGATAAGTTAACAGTTATTGCGCACGAAAATTTCGAGGCTGTGATTAGTAAAGCTCAAGATCCAAATTCGGTACTTAGCAAGCTATCCTATATTGAGTTGGACGATGAGGATATAAACTTTGAACCAAGCAGGGTTACTCCTGCTCAAACAAAGATCGACCTACAAGAGAAGAAAATTATTGAGGCTGCTAAAACAGAAATAGAGCGTAAAAATGCTAAAATCACAGCTGATGCAGCACGTGCCGTGTGGAATGTTATTCCGCAGCTAAACGTTGCTGTAAAGAGCAAAGAGGAGCTTGCTGAGCCTGAGATTGTTAAAAGGATTAAGGAGCTTGCAATTAGAGAGATTGAGAAGAGTGCACGATTAAGCAATCCTCTATTTGCTCAAGAAGAGGCTGCTGTTCAACTCAAAGAGGTTGAGAAGGTTGTTAATATTATTGTCAAAGACTTTATTGAAAATACAATCGAAATACCTCGCATGACTGTAATGGATGAGGTGTATGAGGCTGAGTTTAGATGGTTTGACCTTGATACACGACTTGGGTTTGATCTTAAGACGCTTAAAGATGAGATACTTAGAGTGAATTTAGGTGCAGGAGAGAGCGATCACGAAATTATCCAAATCAAAACGGGTCGAAAATTTTCATCTCCGTTACAAGAGATTGTTGGCTCACTTATTGATTGTGATGAGATAGATTATGACGATAATTCAGAGTTGCTATTTCATTTGGCACAGCAAGCTGTGGATGCTATTAATGCTAATCTAGATGATCAAGATGATATTGCAAAAGTTGTGAGTGATTACAAACTAGGTATTGTAAAGAATATCTATGACCAGATGATGAGGCACTTCACTCTAAAGTCGCTAGGTTATCAAAAAGCAAATGTTTTGCCGTTTGTGGGTATTGTAAAGCAGAACCTAAAAGAGATTGAGGGTTATGGTAAGACAGACTTTAGAGATGTGATACCAGCTGGTGCTGTACGTAAATTTATATATACGGGATTTCTGAAATCATTCTACACGGAGTGTAAATTTGACAGTAAAACAGAACAAGACTTTAGTAATGTTTTGGAAATGGATTCAAGCGTGCTTCGTTGGTTAAAACCTGCAGCTTCGCAGTTTAATATATATTGGTCAAACGGATCTAAAAGATATGAACCAGACTTTGTTGTTGAAACATTAGATCGTATATATTTAGTTGAGACTAAAGCTGCAAAGGATATGGTAATAGATGATGTGCTTGCTAAAAAACAAGCAGCGGAAGCGTACTGTTGTAATGCTACTGAATATACATCAAGAAATGGAGGAAAGCCGTGGGAGTATGTAGTGATTGCGCACGATATTGTTGACCGGTATAGTGATCTAAAACAAATATTACATAACAATAAATTGACAATCCGAGGTGGTGCATTGTAGTGGTTGTTAGAATAAGAGGGTATTGCTACTAAGTAATACCCTCTTATTTTATCTTATTTTCAAATGCTTGTAGTAGCTCGGCTCTTTTTGCCTTGGGTGTAACGCTTCGGTTGATTACAAGCAGATATGACATGACGATTTGCTCCTCTAAAAACGAGTGTGTATATCCTCTGTCTAAGAACACATCGTTCCAGTGTTTTTTGTTGAGGTGGTATGCGCCACTAATGCCATCATACTTGTCTCGTAGTTCGATGGCTATATCGGGGTCGCACTTTACGGCAAAACGATCGAAGGGTATGATCGAGGCTAGCGAAAACATCTTGCCACCGACCTTATACACCAAGACATTGTCGTCAAAGGGTAGTGACTCTTCGCAATTGGGCAATGAAAGGCAAAATGTTCTGTAATCTTCGATGTTCATAGTCTTTGTGTTTTGCTGCTATGTGTGGTTACTGTTGTTCTTGTTGGTTGATTTTTTGCTCAAGCTCTATGCCTTGTAGTAGCTCCTGCTCTTGCCCGGGCATGATGACTTGTTCGGGCTCTTGCTCTGCTGCTGGCTCGGGCTCCTTTTTTTGCTCTATTATAAAGATCTCTTCGCCCTCTCGACGCATATAAAAATTCTCACGAGCATATTTCTCCAAAAACTTATCGCTATTCTCAATACCATCTATAATGGTACTGTCGCTAGAGATAGCACCTAGTAGGCTATCACGCTCGTGGGTAAGGGCTTCGATTTCGCGCGAAAGCTCGTTGGTGACTTGTATATTGTTGCTATCTAAAAATACCATGGTAATAACAAAGCCAATAGTTGCAAGTATGATGATTTGCCACGAAGTAAAAATCTTTTTACCCATGATAATGAGATCGCCTTGCTCGCTTCTAACCTTTTTTTCTGCCATTTGTTTATATATTAAAATGTCCGACAGGGCCTGCCCCCTCGCCAATGTTTGTCTCTTTGCCTCGCTCGATAGCTGCGCTAATGTAGTCGATAGCTCTTTGGATACTGTCTACTATGTTGTGACCAAGGCTAATGTTAGCTGCTATTGCACTAGAGAGCGAACAGCCAGTGCCGTGTGTGTTGTTGCTGTTTATGCGGGGGTGACAAAAGTATTTAACCTCTTTTGTTTGTGCACAGTATAGCATATCTTCGATAGTATTGCTTGTGCCATGCCCCCCTTTTATTAAAACATATTTTGCCCCAAAGTTAGCAATTATCTGGGCTGCTGCCAAAAGATCTTGTGATGTTTCGATTTTGAATCCACACATAATTTCGGCCTCTGGAATGTTGGGCGTAACGATGGTGGCTAGTGGTAGTAGCTTGTCGACTAGTATTCTAGCTTGTGAGCTCTCTACTAACGTATCGCCCGATGTGGCTACCATAACGGGGTCGACAACAACATAGGGTATCTTATAATGTATGATTGCTTGGCATAGGGTTTCGATAATATCGCCATTGGGTAACATTCCGCTCTTAATTACCTCTACCTGCATATCACTCATAACCGAATCGATTTGCTCCTTCACCTGCTGTGCATCGAGCGGATATGCCGCCTGTACGCCCATGGTGTTTTGTGCCGTGATTGCCGTAATTGCTGTGGCGCAATATCCTCCGACTGCTGCCGCTGCTTTTATGTCTGCTTGAATGCCTGCTCCCGCTCCGCTATCGGAACCTGCTACCGAAAGTATGATTTTTTGCTTAGTCATATATATTATTGGTGTCTATATCCATAAATTGTTAGTGGTGTAATGCTGTCGCCCTCTTTTATATATAGCCCTAGGTTGGTGTGTGTATAGCCAATGGCTAGGGGGGGCGTGCCAAACCTGTCGTAGTATGCTTGCTCGAACTGTGTGGCAGTGTCGCTATTCACAGTAAATAGTAGCTTGTAGTCTTCGCCAGTGGCCAGAGCAATTTGAACAATTGGTATGCCGTGCTGTTGGCAGTATTGTGTGGTGAGGTTGCTAGTTGGTATGTGGTCTATGGTTGCACCAACGCCAGAGAGATTGAGTATGTGTCTAAGGTCAGATGCAACACCGTCCGATATATCCATCATTGCCGTTACCTCGGCTCTTGTGCCTAGCCATGCTCCCTGCTCGATGTGTGGGCTAGGGCGGTAGTGTGCCAAGAGTTGTGATTGGTGGCAAGGGCGCGAGTTGAGTATCGAATCTAGGCCAACGGCCGAGTCGCCAAGTTCTGCGCTAACATATATTTTTTGGTTGGGTGTTGCTGCTGCTCGGCGTTTGATGTTTTTGTTTTTGACCTTGCCAATTGCAGTAACATTCACCGTTATGTGCTCTTTGCTAGTAACCGTGTCGCCGCCTAGTAGTGCCACGCCTGCGTCCCTAGATAGATCGTGGTAACCAGCCATAAACTCTTCTTGAAACTCTTTGCCACAGTCCATTGGCAGGGCAATGCTCAAAAACGAGGCAATGGGCACAGCACCCATAGCTGCTACGTCGCTAAGAGATACTGCAAGCGATTTGTAGCCTAGGTCGTAGGCACTAATTCCGGGGAAAAGAAAATGGCTGCCTTGTGTGAGCATATCACAGGTAACCACAAGCGAAGTGTCGTCGCTAGTGGGAATAATTGCACAATCGTCGCCAATGCCTTCGCACCCGTTGGTGCTGGCTGTCGAAAATAGCTCCTTAATGTGATTGATGAACCCAAATTCGCCTACTTTTTGTTCCATTGCTCCAGTAAATTAAGCCACAAAAATGGGCTAATTATTAATTTAATCATACAAATATATGATAACATATAATAGTAATCTAAAAAAAGTGTATATTTGCATCATAAAATTATGCGGGTTTGCGCTAGAAAGCTGTTAACTCGTTAAGAATGAATTTTTTATGAAAAAAGTCTTAATTATCAATGGTCCTAATCTTAACCTACTAGGCAAGAGAGAGCCGGGTATTTATGGTGCATCTTCGTTTGAGGAGTACCTAGAGACGCTTCGTGGGAATTTTTCTGATGTGCAAATCGACTACTATCAATCAAATGTAGAGGGTGAGATAATAAACACTCTTCATGCAGCAGATGGTGAGTATGAGTTTGTCATCCTTAATGCAGGAGGATATACACACACCTCGGTGGCTATTGCCGATGCAATAGGTGCTATTGGGGTAGGGGTTGTTGAGGTTCACATCTCTTCTATCCTGTCTCGTGAGGAGTTTAGGCATGTGTCAATTATTGCACCAAGGTGTAAAGGGTCGATTATGGGCTTTGGGCTCGACTCATACCGCTTGGCGATGGAATTAATAAATTATTAAGCTCCCCTTTAACAAGGTAGCTTACTATTATAAAATAAACTTAGTATTAACCAGAATTCTAGACAATTTTAAAGATATGAATCAAAGAAAAACTAAAATCGTTGCTACGATTTCGGACCTTAACTGTGACGAATCGTTGATCCGCTCACTTTATGAGGCAGGTCTAAACGTTGTACGTATTAACTCGGCTCACGCTGATATTGCAGGTGCAACTAACATTGTTAACAACACTCGTAAAGTATCTGACAAGATTGCTATCTTGGTTGATACTAAAGGTCCAGAGCTTAGAACTACTAAGACTGCTGACAAGGCAGGTTTCCTAGTAGAGACTGGTCAAAAGATCAATATCAAAGGTACTAAAGATGCAGAGATCTCTTCGCCAGATTGTCTTTACATCAACGAGCCATGTATTATGACAGATGTACCTGTTGGTTCATCTATCCTAATTGACGATGGAGATATCGAGATCGCTATCGTTGACAGCACAAAAGGTTTCCTTGTAGGTGAGGTTCGCAACAGCGGTTACATCAAGAGCAGCAAGAGTGTTAACATCCCAGGTGTAAGCATCTCTCTAGACTCTGTAACTGAGCGTGACGAGAAGTTCATCGAGTGGGCTATGGATATGGAGATTGACTTTATTGCTCACTCTTTTGTTCGCCACAAAGAGGACGTACTTGCAGTTCAAGAGATTCTTGACAGACGTAACTCTAGCATCAAGATCATCTCTAAGATCGAGAACCAAGAGGGTGTTGATAACATCGACGAAATCCTTGAGTACACTTACTCTGTAATGGTAGCTCGTGGTGACCTAGGTGTTGAGATTCCAGCAGAGAAGATCCCACAAATTCAGCGTGATCTTGTAAGCAAGTGTATCAACCGCAAGAAGCCAGTTATCATCGCTACTCAGATGCTTCAGAGCATGATTAAGAATCCACGTCCAACACGTGCAGAGATTAGTGACGTTGCTAACGCTATCTACCAGCGTACAGATGCTATCATGCTAAGTGGTGAGACTGCTAATGGTGATTACCCAGTTGAGGCAGTACAAACTATGGATAAGGTTGCAAGAGAGATTGAGCAGCTACAAACTCCAATCATGGATATTCACATGGTAAGAATCAACAACGAGATCACAGCTCAGCTTTCTCGTTCTGCGGTTGCTGCTTGTGTTAACCTACCAGTTGAGGCTGTTATCATCGATACAGTTTCGGGTCGTACAGCTCGTTACCTGTCTGCTTACCGTGGTCAAAAGCCAGTTTACTCTGTATGTTACCGTAAGCACGTTATGCGTGAGCTTGCTCTATCATATGGTGTATATGCTGACTACCAAGAGCCAACAGCTAACCACCGTTCATTCCTATTCAAGAAGCTAACTTCACTAGAGACTCAAGGTTACCTTAAGAAGGACGATCTAGTTGTTGTAGTTGGTGGTGATTATGGTGCAGTTAAAGGTGCTTCATACATGGAGATCTGTAACGTTATCAGCCTACAAAACAAATATATCCTAGAGAAGTAATCTTACCTCAATAGAGATTATATATAAGTTATTGCCCCGAGCCCATTAGCGGCTTGGGGCAATTTTTGTTTATAGCAATCATTTTGTCTATTTATAAACAATGTGAAATTTCATCAAATAAGTCACTTGTTTTATTGTTTGTAATATAAAAATGAATTTTTTGTAAAAAATGTTAACATAAGTTGTTTTATTTAATAAATGTGCTAACTTTGCAAAGGATATTAGTTGCGGTTTATGTTTATGCTAGTTTTTACGTTACTATTTTATTCATATACCCAAAATGTTAAATCAGAAATAAGATTATTATGTCACAAATGTTATTTATTGGAGGTATCGGCTCAACAGAGCTTATTTTAGTAATTGTTGTTTTGTTACTAGTTTTTGGAGGTAAGAAACTACCTGAGCTTATGCGTGGTGCAGGACGTGGTATTCGTGAATTCAAGGATGCTATGAACGATGTAACAAAAGATACGATCCAAGAGGCTAAGGATGCAGCCCAAAAGCCAGAGCAAGATTCATCTACTACTGCACAAGATAATAAATAGTATATACATTGATAAAGTAATTGTAGATGTCGAAACAACTAGCACAGCAGGATGAGGTAGAAATGACCTTTGGGGGGCATATCGAAGAGTTACGAGTTCGTTTGATACGCTCAATAGTTGCTATAGCTGCTCTCTTTGCACTTGCTTTTTGCTTTAATGATTATATTCTTAAAATCATATTTGGTCCGATGCAACCAACATTTTTTACAAATGAATTGTTGTGTCGACTAGCCGATTTTCTAAATGCCGATGTTCTCTGCATTAATCAAGCCAAGGTTGAAATTATAAACACCAAAATGGCAGGACAGTTTAATCTACACATCAAATCATCGCTTTTTGCGGGAGTTGTGTTGAGTGTTCCTTACATTATTCTTCAGCTGTGGCTTTTTATTAAACCAGCTATCGAGATTGATATACAAAAACAGTGTAGGCTGTTTGTGCTTGAGGTTTCGTCGTGGTTTTTTGCGGGTCTTCTGTTTGGTTATTTTATAATATCGCCTCTTGCCATCAACTTCCTTTCGGGGTATGATATTAGTGGTGACATTACAAATATGATTGATATAAGCTCCTATCTATCTAGTGTGATTGGCGTATCACTTGCAGCAGCACTAGTGTTTCAATTGCCCGTTCTAGTGCGTCTATTGGCACTCTTGGGTGTTTTGAATGGCAGGATGATGCGTAGCTTTAGACGTTTTGCAATTGCTGGTTCTGTGCTGATTGGTGCGGTAATTACTCCGCCCGATGTATTCTCTCAAATTCTTGTTGCAATGCCACTTTATGCTCTGTATGAGTATGGTATTATAATAACAGACAGAATTAATGCAAAGCGAGAAGCTCGCGAAAAACTTAATAGTGAAGAGTAGTAGTATAATATAATTTTAAACCTAATACATCAAACCCAAACGATAATGGATAGATTAGAATTTCTACGAAAAAGTATTGCCGCTGCCGCTGGCCTAGTTGTTAGTGGTGCAGCCATCTCGGGTCTATCGCAGCTAACCAGTTGTGATGACGCTCCAAAATCTAAAATTATTGGGCTTCAGCTATACTCGCTAAGAGATATGGCTAGCCAGAATATTGCCTCAACGCTAGAGAAGGTTGCTGCTATGGGATACAAAGTCCTAGAGCTAGCAGGCTACAATGGTGATACAGGGCAGGTGTATGGAATGAGTGCTGCCGACTTTAGGGCTTTGGTCGAGAAGAACGGCATGCGCATTGTTGCATCACATCTTGGCTGTGGTTATCAGGTAGGGCAAGAGGAAACAGCTTTTGCTTGGTGGGCTAAGGCGATGGATGTTCACAAAGAGCTAGGTTGCAAATATGTTATTCAGCCGTTTTTCCCGGGTGCCGAATCGCTTGAAGAGCTAAAGGCAAAGTGTGATTACTTTGAGAAACTAGCTGTAATGGCTGCCGAGCACGGAATGTTGTTTGGTTTCCATAACCACGCAAGCGAGTTTGAGGAGATCGATGGCAAGGTTATTTATGACTATATGCTAGAAAATACCAAAGATGTTGTCTTTGAGATGGACGTCTATTGGGTAAAAGAGGGTGGAGCAGACCCTGTTGAATATCTAAAGAAATATAAGGGGCGCTTCCCGGTACTACACATAAAAGACGATAGCATTATTGGCGATAGCGGAAAGCTAGACTTTAAAGCCATCTTCGAGGCTGCCTATGCAGGTGGTATGGAAGATTACTTTGTAGAGGTAGAGCGTTACACTATGCCTGCCGAGAAGTGTGTTGAGCGTAGCTTCGACTTTTTAGAGGTTGCATCTTATGTGCGTTAAAATTTTGAATACTTATTTTTATTAACCCCGTAGCTTATAATCACTATGGTTGGGGTTGGGGCTACGATAACTTTAAATAATATGTCAGGTAAAATTTCAAGAGGAGAGTTTTTGCGCAACAGCGCAATGGGGCTAGCTGGTCTAACAATTGTTCCTAACAATGTACTTGGTAAGACGATGGGGCATACTGCACCGTCTGATAAGCTAAACATTGCAGGTGTTGGTGTTGGTGGTCGTGGTTCTGGCGTACTTCGTGCGATGGATAGCCAAAACATCGTAGCACTTTGTGATGTGGATTGGAAGTATTCTAAGAATACTTTTGATCGTTATGCAAATGCAAAAAGATATTGGGACTATCGTGAAATGTTAGACAAGCAAGGTAGCGATATTGATGCTGTTATGGTTGCAACATCTGACCATACTCACGCAATGATTGTTGCAGACTCTATTGCAATGGGTAAGCACATCTATTGTGAAAAGCCTCTAACTCACTCTATATATGAGTCGAGACTTTTGACTAAACTTGCCGATAAGTATGACGTAGTTACTCAGATGGGTAACCAAGGTGCTTCGGGCGAGGGTGTAAATCTAGTGTGTGAGTGGATTTGGAATGGTGAAATTGGAGAGGTTACAAAGGTTGAAACTTTTACCGATCGTCCAATTTGGCCACAAGGTTTGACTCGTCCAACAGAAGTGCAAAAAGTGCCTAAGACGCTTGATTGGGATCTGTTTGTAGGACCTGCTCCTATGCGTCCATATAACGAAATTTATACTCCTTGGAACTGGCGTGGCTGGTGGGATTTTGGTACAGGTGCTCTAGGCGATATGGCTTGTCATATTCTACACCCAGTGTTTAAAGCTCTAAAACTTTCATATCCATCACACATCGAGGGTAGCTCGACTGCTCTGCTAACAGAGTGTGCGCCTCAGGCAGAGAAGGTAAGATATGTATTCCCAGCACGTGAAAATATGCCTAAGGTGGCTATGCCAGAGGTAGAGGTGTTCTGGTATGATGGTGGTTTGTTACCAGATCGTCCAAAGGGTGTGCCTGCAGGTTATAACCTTAACGTAGATGGTGGTTGTACAATCTTCCACGGTACAAAAGATACTCTAATTTGTGGTTGCTATGGTAAAGATCCATGGTTAGTGTCGGGTCGCAAGCCTAATGCTCCAAAGGTATGTCGCCGTGTTGAAACAAGCCACGAGATGGACTTTGTGCGTGCTTGTAAAGAGTCGGCTGCAAATCGTGTGCTTCCAACTTCGGACTTTAGCGAGGCTGGGCCATTCAACGAAATGGTTGTACTTGGTGTAGCTGCAGTGCGTCTACAAGCTCTTAACAAGGTGCTAGAGTGGGATGGTGAGAATATGAGATTCACTAACATTGGCCCTAATGAAGAGATGCGTATTATGATTGAGGATGGTTTCTCTATTAAGGATGGCCACCCAACATTTAATAAAACATATACAGATCCTATAAATGCTCTAGCATTTGCAGAGGAGATGATTAAGCATAACTATCGTGATGGTTGGAAGCTTGTCGATATGCCTAAATAGCGATCTTTAGCAATAGGGGGCAGCCACAAAAGCCCACTGGGAGTTTGTGGCTACCTTTTTTTAAAAGAAATTTAATAACCAAATTTATATCAAAATGAAAAAAATATTATTT